>JALQTV010000078.1 GCA_023268675.1 Saprospiraceae bacterium
CTCCCCGGCAGGGTAATGATCACGCCTGCCTTTTGGTCATCAGTTCCATAGCCAAAAACAGTATTGCCATAAAGCCTGAATCCCCCGGAATAATTCACCCCCTCCCCGATATCATCCATCACCATGTATTTCTCGCCAGACTCAAAACGAGGGTAAGATTTGGTTATACCGGGGATGGCTGCCATCAGCTTATCGCTTAACTTTCCTCTGATCTGCTTGTTACCAAAATACAGCGGATAGGTAAGGAGTGCATCAGGAGCATCGTAGCCGTCTTTTCCTATGTCAATAGTGTATTCTGTAAGCGTGACAAAGACCTCCTCGTCCAGGCCTGCACGGAGCCAGTTTACTTTTCCCTCCTTGCCCTGCCAACTTTGGTTGATGGGACAATAAGACCCGGAAGTTCCGGCAATCGTGAAAGAATCTTTCTCTGAAAAAGCCATCAGATCCAGTTTGTCGAATGCAATTACCGGGCAGCCACTATCCCATTCATAAGTGAAAGCTTCCGAAAAAACGGTCCAGGTGGCACCAGGACCCCCGCTTCTCAGGTTTCGGGTAGCTAAAAAATCGAGATTAAAAGCCAGGAAAGTACTCAGATCTCTGTAATCCTGGGCAGTTGCCTGAGATATCAAAGATAACATTACCTTTTGCCAGCCAAGAAATACTCCGTTATCGGCATCTCCAGCTTTTTTTACAACAGGAAGCCCCGAAAGATAGTCACTCCATACTGGTACCTGGGGCAACTTGCGCTGCAGCATTGCATTACAACGTTCTATGATACCTTCCATATCTGCCGGTGAAAAGAGTCCGCCCGAATAAGCTGCAGAAAAAGATTGCCAAGCCTGGGATGCTGCCGGGTCGTTGCTCTCTTGTATCCATTGTTGCAACTGCAGCAAAAAGGCCTGAGGTTCAGATGAAAAGGCAACACCTTCCTGGGCAGAGAGTGCAAAGCTCTCCAGAAGGATAAAAAAAACAGGCAAAACACGCTTCATAAACGACGGGTATTTCAGGTTAGACATGTACCATCCATAACGCTGAACCCGGCAGAGGAAGTATATTTAGGGCATCAGCGTCTGAATCGCAACATACACCAATCACCTTTGGTTCGTTCGGATTCGTAATGCAGTCCTGATTCCTGAGCCTTGTCCAACAGCATTTGTTTGTCCCTGATCAAAATACCTGAAATGAGCAGTATTCCGTCGGGCAACAACAGCTGTGAAAGCTGTGGCAGGGTTTCCATCAATACATTGCGGTTAATATTGGCCAGAATCACTTCAAAAGGTTCAGAAGGCATCACTTCCAGGCTTCCCTCCAGCACCGTAACAGGCTCCGCATGGTTGAGGATTACGTTTTCCAGCGTATTTTCGGTAGAAGCCGGATCATAATCAATTGCCCAAACGTCAGTAGCACCCAACTTTTTGGCCAGAATAGCCAGAACCCCTGTCCCGCAACCGAAATCAAAGACGCGTTTATTGAAAAAGTCAATGCTTTCCATGGCAGCTACCATCATCTCGGTAGTCTCGTGGTGGCCGGTACCAAATGCCATCTTGGGATCAATAATCAATTCGTGTGCAAGGCCTGTCAGTGGCTCGTGAAAACTTGCCCGGATGCCGCAAAAAGTGCCGATTCGGATTGGCTGGAAGCCTGACTCCCAGATTGCATTCCAATTTTCATTTTTCACAGCCGTAGCCTCCCAGGTAAAGGGAATGATTTCCTGATAATCTGCGACAGTTTCCCGTACTTCCTCTGTCCATTGGGCAGTCGGGATATACCCCTTACCACCTTCTTCTTCCTCTTCAAAAGAATCAAAGGGCAAGGAAGAAAGCAGTGCAAAAATCATCTCCGTGGAAGACGGATCACATTGGATCGCAACGCAGGTATAGTCTGTCATGCTTGTTTTTTTGGATAAATTTCCCCTTTGGCGGCTTTCAGGGTATTTACGAGCAGAGAAACCACTGTCATCGCACCTACTCCGCCGGGAACGGGAGTGATGTAACTCGCTTTTGGACTCACTCCATCGAAATCCACATCGCCGGCGAGCCTGTAGCCCTTTTCCGTGCCACTGTCCTCTACTCGATTGATTCCCACATCAATCACCACTGCGCCTTCCTTTACCATGTCAGCCGTGACCATTTCCGGGATGCCTATGGCGGCTACCAGAATATCTGCCCGGCGTGTGTGAGAAGTCAGGTCTTTGGTCCGGCTGTGACACAAAGTTACCGTACAGTCCCCGGGATATCCCTTTCGGGAAAGCAAAATGCTCATAGGCGTACCTACAATGTTGCTCCTCCCCAGAACGACTACCTCTTTTCCCTGAGTAGGTAAATTGTAGCGACGGATCATTTCTACAATTCCGTAGGGAGTTGCCGGCAAATAGCAGGGCAATCCCTGGGCCATCCGGCCAAAATTGACGGGGTGAAATCCATCTACATCTTTTTCAGGGTTGATGGCCAGTGTAATTTTATCTTCGTTGATGTGTTTGGGCAAGGGAAGCTGGACAATGAACCCATCGATCTCAGGATCTTGGTTGAGTTTGTCCACCAGGGCCAGCAGCGCCTCTTCGGTAATGGTTGCCGCTTCGCGAATCAAAGTAGATTGAAAACCCACCTGCTCACAGGATCTGACCTTACTGCGTACATAAACCTGGCTCGCAGGGTCTTCTCCTACCAAAACAGCTGCCAGGTGGGGAGCTTTTTTGCCGGAGGCAAGCATTTCAGCGACCTCGGATTTCAATTCATTTTTGATTTCCTCTGCCAGTTTTTTTCCATCCAGTATTTCCATAACCATAAATTTTTAACGCTTAAATGTAAGGCATTATCCCAATTGACACCTCACTTTTCAGGTCTTTTTCTTCGCTTTTTGGTAGATTTACACGTTGAAACAGAAGCCCTTCAAAACAATTTCCGGACAATACTGATTTTACAGCAGCCAGAAAGAGCATTCCTGTTATATGAAACTGATGCATAGTTGCGTTTCATGCAGGGTCAGAGATTATTCACCAAAAACTTTAGCAAAAAATGTCAGCAACGCTGCGCTATGGGTTAATTCCACTCTTGTTATGCTGTCATACCCTCATTCATGCACAAGAATACACCATGAATGCGGGCAATATCACAGCCTGCGAAGGTGCTTTCTTTGACAGCGGAGGACAATCGGGCAATTACAGCGCAGGGGAGTCTCTGGTCACTACCATTTGTTCTGATGGCAGCAGTGGAAGTCATATCCGCATGTTTTTTGCATCGCTGCAACTGGCATCAGGCGATACGCTCTTTTTTTATGACGGCGCTGATACCACTGCCAACAGATTTAACTTTCTGGCTCCATCTTTCAATGGAAAACCTTACATCATTCAATCAACAGCTGCCAACCCCGGCGGCTGTCTGACCATACAATTCAAATCTGACATGCTCGAAGACAGCCTGGGATGGTCGGCAACTTTCCAATGTATTCAGAGCTGCCAAAACATTCAGTCGGCCATTGTCAGTTCAGCACCTGATATTATGCCGGCAGACACCGGTTATGTCAACAGTTGCCCCGGCAACCTCATCCAACTTACCGGTGGGGGAATTTATCCTCAGAATTACCTCACCTATCCTCAATCCGATGAGACCTCTTCCTTCCTTTGGGACATGGGTGATGGAACGGTATTCGAGGGGCAATCGGTAGCGCACCGCTATGAAGAACCGGGTGGGTACATTGTGCAACTTACCGTGACAGATTCCAAAGGCTGTACCAATACCAATTTTTTGCACCAACGCATCAGAATCGCCGAAGAACCTGTAGTGACATTTGATTCGGAAGTTCAGGAAATATGTTTAGGGGAACAGCTAAGCACAGCAATGACTTCTATCACTCCGCAGGAAGGAGCCTTTACCATAAGGGGGTACAGGGCAGATTCTCTCGAATTACCTGACGGGAATGGAACCTCTTATGAAACCTCCATTGAATTCACCCAATTCAGTCCGGGACAAACGCTCACTTCGGGCGACGACATTTTGAGCGTGTGTGTCAACATGGAGCACTCCTGGTTGAGAGATCTGGAAATCGATCTCACCTGCCCTTCGGGAAAATCCATCGTCCTGCACAACTTCGCAGGCCAGGAAGGTTCCGGCATCTTTCTGGGGCAGCCGGTAGATTTTGACGGAACGGATCCTACTCCGGGAAAAGGTTACGACTACTGCTGGACACCCAATGCAAACAATGGAACCTGGCTGGAGTACATTGATCAGTACCTGTTTAATGAGGACACCCTCCCCGCCGGAGATTATGCTCCGTATCAGTCATTCGACAATCTCATCGGATGTCCCTTGAATGGGAAATGGACCATAGAAGTAAGGGATCTCTGGAGCTGGGACAACGGCTATATCTTCTCCTGGGGCATTAACTTTGACGCTGCTCTTTTTCCAACGGAAGAAAACTTTACCCCAAATATTACGGATTATTACTGGAGTGCCAATGTAGAACCCAGCAGTCAGACGCCAGCCTCCATTACCCATGTCCCTTTGTTAGCAGGTCCGTTCAACAGTACTTTCCATGTGATGGATGATTATGGTTGTAGCTGGGATACGACTTTCAACTTTGTAGCACTTCCTCCCAAATCCCCCGAATGCATCAGTTGTTCCGATTTGGTCAGTCTTTCTCCCGATACCATGGTCTGCGACGGAGGAAGTGTTCAGATTCAGGGAGGTCCGGCCGATGGCATCCTAAAAGATCAGATTACCTTCAGGGCATTGCCTGCGTATGCCTTCAACAACGACAACCACCCTTTGAGCAATCCCTATATAAACGGGTTGGAGGTTTCCGGTGTTGTCCCCGAGGTTTTGGAAGACCCGCTTGAACAAATAGAAAGCGTTTGCATCAACCTGGAAGCACCCCTGGCTGCTTCCATCCACCTCTACCTGCAAGCTCCAAACGGACGTATTGTCGAACTTTCTACCGCAAACGGTGGCAATTCAGCGAACTATCAGAACATCTGTTTCAGCCCCAAATCTGCCAGGAAATTGGAGGACAGCGAGCTTCCACTTAGCGGAACCTATGCCGCAGAAGGAGATTGGGACATCCTCAAAAACAGCAATGCCAACGGTGTCTGGAGGCTGCTCATAGCTGATGATGCCACAACGGGGGTTGCCAACCTCCTCCAATCATGGTCTATAAACTTCCACCTTTTCAATAAAGTCAATTACTTCTGGAGTCCGGCGACGGGCTTGTCCTGTACAACCTGCCCCAATCCCATCGCCAGCCCGAAAAGTACCCGCACTTATACCCTCATGACGCAGGACAGCTACGGCTGCATAGACACCGATACCATCCGCATTCGGGTAGTCACCAATGAACAACCCATCACCCTTGACTCGGTAGGCATCAAAATGCCTTCTTGTTTTGGACGAAACGACGGCAGCGCAACCGTTTTCGCCTCCGGCGGAAGTGGTTCCTTTTCGTATGTGTGGAGTGATTCGCTCCAACAATTTTCTCAAAAAGCAGTGTTGCTGGAAGCAGGGAATTATGGCATTACCATAACAGATTCTATCGGTTGCAGGCTTAGCGAAACAATTGCCATCAACCAGCCCGACAGTCTGACATTGGACTTTTTCACCAGCGATGTTCTATGCAAGGGTGGCAACAGTGGTAGCGCTACCGCCATTCCTGAGGGAGGAACAGGGCCTTTCAGTTTCCTCTGGAACAACCAACAAAGCCAGGCAAGTGCCACCAATCTCCAAGCCGGGACTTACAGTGTGAGTGTCACAGATGCCAACGGATGTCCCGCTCAAAGTCAGGTAAGGGTCGAGGAGCCAGAGTTTGCACTACAGCTCAACATCACTCAAACGGATAGCGGGTGCTATGGCGAAGCCAATAACGAAGCAACCGCGCTCCCCTCCGGCGGAACGGGGGATGCCTACACTTTTGTGTGGAGCGATGGGCAAGAGGGTGCTGTCGCCACCAAACTGGACTCACTGATATATAGGGTAACCGTTACCGATGTCAACGGATGTGAAGCCGAAAGTGCTTTGCAAATCAGGGATTTACAACCTATAGATTTTAACATTATCAAAAATGAGCCTTCCTGCTATGGCTACAGCGACGGCGGCATGGGGATAAACATCATTACCGGAGGCGCAGGAAATGAAATCAGCGACTACAGCATCAACTGGAGTACCGGTGCAAGCGGTATTTTTATAGAAAACCTTGCAGCCAACCAAACTTACGGAGTCACAGTAACCGACAGCAAGGGTTGTACAGCTGCCAGGGAGCGGTTTCTGGAAGAACCTCAAACCCTACAGGTAAGTTTCGACATCAGTCCGGTTAAATGTTTTGGCGATGCTACAGGAAGTGCTACCATAACAGGACTTCCGGGTACCCCCTCTCAGTATCAATTTTCCTGGGATCAGGCAACAGGCAATCAAAGTGGTCAAACAGCAAGCAACCTGGCTGCCGGCACCTATTCTGTAACCATCATAGAACCCGGTGCCTGTGTAAATACAGCTGTGGTAAGCATCCCCGAACCCCTTCCTCTCAATGTCACAATACAGACACAAAGCAACCGCTGCTTTGGCGATAGTGAAGGGCTCATAGAAGTGGTCGCTTCTGGAGGAACACCCTCTTATAACTACTCCTGGAGCAATGGAGAAAGTACAGCCTCCATTCGACAGCTGGCTGCCGGAACTTACACCCTTACCCTGAGCGATAAAAACGCTTGCACCATCAACACACAGGCAACGGTCAGTCAACCTCAGGGACTTAGCGCCAGTATTGCCATCACGGACCCCAGTTGCTACGACAGCAGAAACGGCAGAGCTTCCATCACAGTAAACGGTGGCACCGGGCCATTTTTGTACAGCACAGACAACAGTACCTATTCTCCATCCCCTGTTTTTGCAGGCCTTACAAGAGGCACTTACACCCTTTACATACAAGATTTCAACGATTGTATTTTCCAGGAACCCTTCACAGTAAATGCTCCTCCCGCATTTACCGTTGAAGCACGAGCAGAAGAAACATTCATTTTTCAGGGTGATAGTGTCCGGCTTTCGGTTTTCCCTCAAAACTCCCAGGGAGAAATCCTTTACACCTGGTCAGCTCCGGATCTTAGCACCCTGAGTTGCAGTGTTTGTTCCGCCCCGGTTACAAAGCCCTTATTCAGCACCGGATACCGAGTAGATGCCATCGACGACAAAGGTTGCGAAGCATCTGACAGAATTACCATTACCGTAGCCAAGCCCACAGACATTGCCGTACCGACCGGTTTTACCCCCAATGGAGATGGTGTCAACGATATCCTTAATGTACATGGAAGAACCGGGGCCACCGTGAAAGTTTTTAGAATATTTGACCGCTGGGGGGAATTGCTGTACGAAACGGGAGACTTCGAAGTCAATGACCTCACCCGGGGTTGGGACGGCACCTACAGAGGCGAAGCCCTGATGTCGGGAGTATATATCTGGCATCTGGTTGCGCTGTACCCGGATGGCAGCGAAGAACCTTTTCAAGGACAAACTACACTTATCAGATGATAAAAAGAGGCAAACCAATCTTCGGGATACAACTATCCGCTCTGGCATTTTTGTTTTTGCTGCCTTTCGGCACAAAGACAACCTTGTCGGCTCAGGATGCGCGCTTTTCACAAATACAGGCCTCTCCTCTGCAACTCAACCCTGCTCTTACCGGCATTTATCGTGGAGATTACCGCTTGAGCATAAACTATCGGGAACTTTATGCCAGTATTCTGGGAGATGAACCTTACCGCACCATGGCAGCCGGATTTGACTCCAGGATTCCGGTGGCCGGAAAAGATTATCTGGGACTTGGATTCACAGCCATGCGCGATCAGGCAGGCATCGGGAATTTCAACCGAAGCACCGCACACCTGAGTGTTTCTTATCTGAAACAACTCAACGGCCGCTACAGAGGTCGGGGCAGCGATCAATACCTTGTCGCCGGTGCTCAGGCAGGTTTTGGGCAATACAGTGTTGCCAGCAACCAACTCTGGTTTGGTACACAATACGATCAGACCCTTTTCTCAATAGACCACAACCGGCCGACCCTGGAATTGTTTGACAACATCCCCACACGCAGCTTCGCAGATGTCAATGCCGGAGTACTATGGTACGTTGTTTTTGAAGAAAGAAATAGCCTTTACCTGGGTGCTGCGCTCAACCATCTCAACAAACCGAATATCTCTCTCACCGAATTTGTCCGCGAAGCATTGCCTCAGAGATGGGTAGCGACCCTGGGAGGAGAGATTCCCCTGAACAAAGAACTGAGTGCTTTGCCTTCGCTGGCTTTCATGCAACAGGGGGTCTATATGAGTACTACTTTGGGAACAAACTTTCGGTACACCAGCCGCGAATGGAAGGAAGTAGCCCTTAGGGCAGGCGCCTGGGTTCATATCAGTAACAACCTGGAAAACAACCTATTAAGTGACGCACTGATCATTGGAGCCGTTTTGGAAACCGAGCGAATCAACCTTGGATTGAGCTATGACCTCACTGTATCGAAACTGGCTCTTGCAAACGACTCCAGAGGAGCTTTTGAAATCTCCATTCAGTACATACAACCCGAAAAAACCAGAAGACCCAAAGTAAATTGTCCCAACTTCTAAGCTATCCCGGCAAAAAATCCGAAGGAGATTTGCCAAAACGCTTTTTCATCAGACTGGCAAAGTATTGCGTCGATTTGAAACCTACCGCATAACACACTTCTGCAACAGTGGGGTAAGCACCGGATTCCAACATGTGCAAAGCTTCCTTCAACCTGATTTCCTGGACAATCTGATTCGGGCTTAACCCAACCATCTCCTTGGTCTTGTATTGCAGGTTGCGCTCCGACATAGCCAATTCATCCGCCAGCGTACTCACCGAAAACAATGGATTACCCAGGTTTTCCTTGACAACAGCTTCCAGCTGCTTTACCCAACGAGCATCGAAACCTTCCAATTCTCCCTCTTCTTCCGTGCGCTCTGTTTTGAAATTGCGCCTAAGCTGATAGCGATAAATCAGGTTGTCGATGCGGGCAAACAACTCTGAAGTATCAAAGGGCTTTGTCAGATAGTCATCTACTCCCAAAGACAATGCTTCCAGTTTGTCCCGACTGCTACTCCGCGCAGTCAATAAAATAAATGGGAGGTCTGCTGACTTGCTTTTTACATTTTTAAGCAACTCTATTCCATCCATTTCCGGCATCATCAAATCCGAAAGAATCAAATCTACCTGCATCAGTCCCAGTATTTCCAATGCCTGCTTTCCATTCGAAGCCTGTTTTACTATAAAATGATCCTGTAAGGTAGAAGCCAGAAATGCCAATATTTCAGGCTCATCTTCAACGACAAGTACTACCGGTTTCTTACTGATAACCTGAGTCGGGATCCTACTGTCAGCTTCTGCTTCGGAAGACAAAAAAGCTTTTGACTGGTAATTCAAAAAAGGAGTCGTTAATTCTTCTGCCTCAAAAAACACACGGAAATTACTTCCTTTCTCAGGGAGATTTACAACATCTATTTTTGACCCCATTAAATCACAGTACTCCTTGCAGAGCGCCAATCCAATTCCTACCCCTCCTCTTCTACCCGTTTCAACCTGGTAAAAGCGGTCAAAAATATAAGGCAGGTCCTTTTCAGGAATGCCTACTCCGGTATCTTTTACCTGTAGCAAATAACCAGATTCAAATTTTTCAAATGACACCTCTACTTTACCTCCCTCTGAAGTGAACTTAATGGCATTGCCCAGAAGGTTGTTAACAACTTTTTCACTCTTCCCGGAATCTATCATTAATACCAGATCTTTCTTACACTTGTAATCCAGCTTCACTTGTACCCCCCGGATATCAGCATTTGGCTTGTATGCTTTAATCAGACGTTCGAGAAAAGGTAAAATTTGGACAGCTTCAACTTCCAATTTTATTTTGTTTTCATCTAAACGCGATAAATCAAGTATTTCCTCGATCAGATTCAATAATTTCAAGGTATTTCGCTCTATGCCCATCAAATAGGACATAGATTTGACAGGTTCTATGTTACCCCTGATGATACTCTCCAAAGGGCCAAGAATTAACGTAAGCGGAGTGCGAAGTTCATGCGCTAAATTTGCAAAAAATCTTGATTTTAATTGGTTTAGCTTGAGCAAATCATTGGCTTGAAGCTCAATCAGAATTTTATCTTTTTCTAACTCTTCAGTACGCAGACTTACCAATTGCTCCAACCGCTTATTCTCTAAAAATACATTCCTGGTTCGCCACCTAGATATAAAAACACCACTTAATAATGCCAATAGCAAAACTCCAAAAATAAAAGGATATCTAAGATAATAAGGCCGAATGACATGCAAGGTAAAGACTCTACCCGGACCTTCGGGTTGGTTTCCCATACTAAAAACCTGTATTTCCAATTTATGGGTACCATAATCCAGGTTGCTCAATCTGATAATAGGCTCATTCTGCTGCACCCATTCTGTTTGTAAACCTATGATACGCCAGGCATATACATTTTTGTTGTTGACTTCA
>JALQTV010000079.1 GCA_023268675.1 Saprospiraceae bacterium
CACAGTTCACAGTTTACGGTTCACCGTACATTATCATACATGACACTGACAATAATCACCTCGCATGCCAATCAAAATTCGTTATTTAATGAGTGATTATTCAACCCGAAACAACACAAAGCCATGGAAGCCATCAGTAAAATCCTGTTTCCCACCGACTTTTCACCAACTGCTCAGAATGCCTTCAGATATTGTCTGCTGCTTGCCGACAAATTTCAGGCTGAAATACAACTGCTGCATGTCGTCTATCCTCAATATGAAATCCTCGACTTACCCGTAATGGCTACCCAGGCCATGCAGGATAAAACAGAAGTTGCCAAGACCGTCATGCAAACATTTGTAGAATTTGGATTGGCGCAGGTTCAACTCAATCATGCATTGTCGTATGTTCCGGTAATCCGACAAGATATTGAAGTAGGAAGCCCGGCTGCTATCATCAATTCCATTGCGCGACGGGATGATGCTGATCTCATCGTAATGGGGACCAAAGGAGAGCACAACCTGTTTGAAAAATTCTTTGGCAGTGTAACCAGCGATGTCATTAGAAATGCACCCTGTAGCATCTGGGTGGTTCCGGAACACAGTCGATACGAAGACGTACAGATTGCAACCTATGCCACTGACCTTAATGAGGCGGATCCTTATCACATCTGGAAAGTGTGCCAATTATTAGATCCCTACAGTCCTATTGTACACTGCGTTCATGTCAATGAGCAAAAATCACTGGAAGAAGCCATGGACTTTTCTGAATTCGGTAAATTTTTCGATCATCATGCTCCGACACTTCAGATCAATTTCCGCTCACTCAATGGTCCGATAGCGGAGAGCATCCAAGAATTTACAGACACCTATGATGTAGATTTGCTCGTAATGTATGCACCACATCACAGTCTTTTCGAACAAGCATTCCACAAGAGCCAGACGCGGAAGATGGCCTTTCAGACCAATATTCCACTCCTGCTCTTCCGGCCTATGTAAACATGGCGAGGCAGTTTTAATACCTCAGGTGTCTGACAGTCATTCCGTTGTTGATCAGCTGTTTAAGCGAATCTATGCCAATTTTCAGGTGCAGCCTGACAAAGTTTTGAGTAACTTCAGAATCGCTGGCTTCCGTTTTTACTCCCTCAGGAAACATGGGTTGATCCGATACGAGTAGAAGAGCCCCTGCAGGAATTTTGTTGTGGAAAGCTGTAGTAAAAATAGTAGCTGTTTCCATGTCTATGGCTTGAGCTCTGATTTTGCGAAGATACACCTTGAAGTCTTCGTCCCACTCCCACACGCGTCGATTGGTCGTGTAAACTGTTCCCGTCCAGTAATCCTGGTTATAGTCCCGGATAGTGGTTGAAATTGCCTTTTGCAAAGCAAACGCAGGCATGGCCGGTACCTCAGGAGGAAAATAATCATTGGAAGTACCCTCTCCCCTGATTGCCGCGATTGGCAAAATAAAATCTCCCAGGTCATTTTTCTTCTTCAAGCCTCCGCATTTTCCCAGAAAAAGAGCAGCTTTGGGATTGATCGCATTAAGGCAATCCATGATGGTAGCTGCATTGGGACTTCCCATGCCAAAATTGATGATGGTTATGCCTTCTGCCGTAGCGCTGGGCATGGGACGATCCTCACCATTTACCGGAACTCCATGCCATTCGGCAAATAGCCTGACATAATTGTCAAAATTGGTCAGCAATATATACTCACCAAACTGATCCAGCGACTGCCCGGTATAGCGGGGCAACCAATTTTCTACAATGTCCTGTTTTGTTTTCATAAGCGAAAAATTTGGTGAAAATACAATGGGAATGGGTCATTTCAAAATCTACATATCCCGATCAGGGCATTACGATTACCTGCTCGCTGTTTTTAATATTCGCTGTACTCAACAGAGGCTTTACCAATTCACGGATCTCTCCTGACAGCAATTGCGTGAGCCTGTACTTTGCATAGGGCCTGTAGTAAATCAGGCTTACCTCTCTGACCGGATGGGGTGCTTTGAAAGCAATCACTTTTTCTCTTCGATGTTCTGGCAACTGTTTGACATAAAGTTCGGGTACCAGGGTTAAACCACCGAAGCTGTCCACCATATTGAGTAAGGTTTCCAGAGAATTTGCTTCAAAAACGAAGTTTTCCTGCGTCTTTTTTTGTTTCAAAGAACAAAGAGAAATCACCTGATCCCGAAGGCAGTGCCCTTCTTCCAGAAGCCAAATTTTATTTTTAACAACCTCCTCGGGCATGAAAAACTTGCGTTGTTTGTCTGTATTTCCAAACAACAGGAGTTCTTCGTAATACAAAATCTCCGCTTCAAAATCTTCCAGGTGCTGGGGAGAGGTTGCGATAATTCCGGCATCTATGGCCCCTTCCTTGAGCTGGCGCAGGATGTTGTCGGTTGTGATCTCCACTATTTTCAACTGTAAATCGGGGTACTTGTTTATGATCGGTTTGATGATAATTTCCAGCAGGCTGTTGGCAATCGTAGGGATGACACCTATGCTGATCTGGCCTTCGATCTTTCCTTTCACCTGAAAAGCGAGGTTTCGTATCTGATTGGTGTGCAGTACTACTTTTTTGGCGATTTCTACTATTTCTTGCCCACAATCGGTTGTGACGATGGGATTGGACTTGCGGTCAAAAATTACCACTTCCAGTTCTTCCTCCAGGCGTTTGACCATGGTACTCAAGGTAGCCTGGGTAACAAAACACATTTCGGCTGCCTTACTAAAACTTCGGGTTCTATCGAGCGCGATGATATATTCCAGCTGTTGTAAATTCATATAGAAGTATTGATACTGTCAATAAGCAATATAAAAATCATTCATTTGATTGATAACAAAAAATGCCTCAATTTTGTGATGTAATAATTAACAAACATTTTTTCATATAAAAATACAAGAATATGTTTTTTCAACACATTTATGATAAAACGCTGGCCCAGGGAAGTTACCTCATCGGATGTCAGGCAAAAAAGGAAGCCATTGTAATCGACGCAAAGAGGGACATAGATACTTATCTGGAAATCGCAAAAGCCAACAATCTTACCATTACCCACATTACGGAAACGCACATCCATGCTGATTTTTTGAGTGGTTCGCGCGAACTTGCAGCTGCCACAGGTGCACAATTGTACCTTTCTGACGAAGGTGGTCCTGACTGGCAATACCAATTTCCTCACGTCGGCCTGAAAAACGGAGACAAAATAACTGTAGGCAATCTTACACTCGAAGTGTTGCACACCCCGGGTCACACCCCCGAAAGCATCAGTTTCTTGTTGACAGATCATCCCGCTTCCAACCAACCGGTCATGGTATTTACCGGAGACTTCGTCTTCGTTGGAGATATCGGACGTCCTGACTTGTTAGAAAAAGCAGCAGGTCTGGCAGGTACGCAGGATATTGGTGCAGCACAGATGTACCAGTCTCTCAAAAAATTTGCCGAACTACCCGATTATGTCCAGGTATGGTCTGCCCACGGTGCAGGATCCGCATGCGGAAAAGCCCTGGGTGCCGTTCCAAGTTCTACCGTAGGTTACGAAAAAATCCGCAACTGGGCATTCCAATATGGCGACAATGAAAAGGGCTTCAAAGAGTACCTCCTGGCAGGTCAACCGGAAGCGCCCAAATACTTCGCCATGATGAAACACCTTAATAAAGTCAATCGCCCACTGTTGGTAGAAGTACCACGACACCCCAAACTAAGCAAAGAAGAATTTCTTGCGGCTTACAACAAAGGTCTTAAAGTCATTGATGCCCGAAACAAAATAGACTTTGCCAAAGGCTTTCTTCCCGGAACCATTAACATCCAAGGCAACAACTCTTTTTCCACCTGGGCAGGTTGGTTGCTTAACTATCAGGAGCAGTTCGTTCTGATCGCCAGCGACGAACAAATGGAAGACCTCACCAGAAAACTGATGCGCATAGGCCTTGACAATGTCTATGGTTACATTTCCTCCATCGAAGATTTGGGACTTCCTCTCCAAACAGTAGATGTCATTGACATCAATGAATTCGAGGCCTATGTTGGAAAAACTGATGCACAGATTGTAGATGTCAGAGGGGTAAGTGAATTTACCGATGGTCATGTCGAAGGCGCAACCAATGTCTTTGTAGGTACCCTTCCTGAAAATCTGGACAAATTCAGTAAAAACAAACAAATCGTGATCCATTGCCAATCCGGCGATCGTGCCTCAGTAGCTTATTCCTTGCTACGCGCTCACGGATTTGAGCAGGTTAAAAATTATTCCGGCGGCATGAAAGAATGGCTGGAAGCCGGTAAAAAAGTAGTCCAAGGGTAAAACTGTCCGGATTTACAAGCTAAACGGGGTGTTGAGGTACGGGAAAACCGATGCCACACACCCCGAAATACTTTTTATAGTCTTTGCGTGCCCCTTATCATTTCTGCCCGGCTATTTCATCATAGTACTTTTTCAGTACAAAAAAAGCCTTTTTCTTTGCCCCTTCATTACTAATCAGCCCCTTTCTGTTCCAACCATCCTGGTAAATGGGATTGTTTCGTTTAGGAGAACGGAAATCTGTAAGTATCCAGGGAGTAAAACCGGTATAATTATCCGGCATTCGCTTCATCATTTCTACCTGTTCTTCGTAATACCACTCCTGGTACTCTTCGCTCCAACGAGTCAGAGAATCTGCATGAAAACCTGCCAGAGACCCTGCGCCGGTCTCACTTATGATCAAAGGCTTGTCATAGATGGTTTCCCATTTTGCCGAGCGGCAAGAAGAAGGTAAACCGCCATACCAGCCCAGATATTCATTGACAGATACAACATCAGTGAAAGCTCCAAGCGGATCATTGATAATATTCTTATCGGCATTGTAGTGTACTTCCAGCGCAGCTGAGATCAAACGGGAAGCATCCAGTTTCTTGGCCTCCACGACCAGGCTTTTCATGAATGCTGTCCGGGTCGGAGAAACAGGCGTTTCGTTGCCCACTGACCAAATAATGACACTGGCGCGATTTCTGTCGCGGGCAATCATTTCATCCAGTTGAACTTTAGCTTTTTCCAATACTTCGGGATTCTCAAAATTGATGGTCCAGTACACCGGTATCTCTGACCAGATCAACATACCCAGGGAATCTGCCTTGCGGATGATGTGTTCATTGTGTGGATAATGGGCCAATCGCATGAAATTGCAATTCAACTCCTTTGCCCAGTCTAACTGAATCATGGCATCTGCATCCGAAAAAGCACGTCTTTGCTCAGTTGGTATCTCTTCGTGAGCACAAATTCCGCGAAGGAATATCGGCTCGCCGTTGAGCAATATCTTCTTACCGGATACTGCAATTGTTCGAAAACCTATCTTGTCACGCAACTCATCTGCCGCGGTACGTATGACGACGTCGTAAAGTCTGGGATTTTTATCCGACCATAGTTCTACCTTCGGTAAAATCAGAGAAAAGCTGGTAGGTGCTCCTTCATAGGTCAGTTTGTGCGTCAGGTTTAATTCCGGAATTTCTATGCTTACCTCTTGCCCGGAAGCCTCACCATCGAGTTTCACCCAACCTGTAAGAGGTGCGTTGGTATCTGTAGGTTGTTCTAATTGCAGCGAATAATCTGCTACAAAAGTAGCCGGAGTTTCTACCAGCATCACATCTCTGGTAATGCCACCAAAGTTCCACCAATCCGTATTCACAGTGGGTACTTCATCCTTGAATCGCTTGTTGTCCACTTTTACTACCAGGAAATTGTCCTTTTCCTGCAGGACTTCATCAGGGATTTCAAACTGAAAAGCTGTAAAACCTCCCTTGTGAGCTCCCAGCTTTTTGCCATTGAGGTACACATCTGCCTGATAATTTACGGCACCGAAATACAAAAACACCCTGTTGTCCGATTGCGCTTTCTTGTAATCAAAAGACCGCTTGTACCAGACGGTACCTTCGTAATACAAAAATTTCGGATCCTGTGAATTCCAATCACCCGGTACCTGAAGGGTATACTTGTCGCTGTATCCGTGTTCAATCCTGTCGGTCGGACTTTGAGGTAGGTCACTGTTCCAATAAGCTCCGGGATCCTTTTTCGGACATTTCGTGGAAGCGGTAGTTGTAAAATCCTGTCTCATAGGGATCCATGATGTACTGCCAGGTACCATTGAGGCTGAGGGAAGTTCGGGCGTAGGCATTTGTCAAGAGCTCCTGAGCTGTCGTTAACTTGATTGTTACAACAAATATTGTAAACAAAAGGGAAAGGGATTTATTCATGCTGTATGGCATACACTTAAAATTAAGGAGTTGAAAAACATTAAGTGTAATATATACATTTAAAGATGTCTCCCCTAAACATTCTATGGTTTTTTGCCAAATCCGCAAATTTTTGCCGTAAGGCATTACTTCAAAAGGATCTTTTTCCCTAAAAATCCATCCTACAAAATAATATTTCAATAAAAAGACAAATAAATTAATTGGGTTCGTTTTTTCACTCTCCTCAATTTTCCTTCAAAAACCCGCAAAATTTAGTTCTGAATTTTGACAAAAAACTATATTCGCCCTGCATTAAGCCGCAAAAAGCAGAAAATAAATCGAATTAATGCAATTTATTGCATATATTATTGCAATATCATGCAAAGTAAGTACCTTGTTTCAGGACATCACTCATTTCATATAAGTGGGCAGGGTGTCATGACTATTTTTTAAACCATTAATCAAAACGAGATGGAAAAGGCATTTAAACTCAGGCAGTGGATACTACCCGCACTATTGTTCTTTGCGGTAGCTACTGTAAACGGGCAAAATCGCATCACCGGTAAGGTGACTGATGCAGATACCGGAGCACCACTTATAGGAGCAACGGTAGAAAACGTGGGAAACAACAGCGGTACCGTCACTGACCTGGAAGGACAATATTCCATAATGGCAGAAGCCGGAGCTACCCTAAGGTTCTCTTATATTGGCTATAGTCCTTTCGAACAAGTCGTAGGAAGCGAAACAGTAATAGACATCACCCTTACGGCCGACGGCCAGGATCTAAGTGAAGTGGTGGTAACAGCACTGGGCATCCGAAAGGAAAAGAAAGCGCTCACCTATGCGGTGCAAACCCTACAATCGGGAGCCATTGTAGAATCCCAACAACCTAATATCGTCAATAGCCTGCAGGGAAAGATTGCAGGGGTGATGATCAACAATTCAAGTGGGGCACCGGGTGCGGCTTCTGTAATTATGATCCGTGGGGGTACTTCCCTGAGCGGCAACAACCAACCTCTTTTCGTTGTAGATGGTATCCCCATTGACAACAGTGCTCCAATTGGCGGAGGGGTAGGACTTGGCGCCCAAAACACCAACAACAGTAACAGGGGTATAGACATCAATCCCGAAGACATAGAGTCCCTGACTGTATTGAAAGGACCTGCTGCTGCAGTACTTTATGGTCTTCGCGCTTCAGAAGGTGCCATCATCATTACCACCAAAAAGGGGCAGGCAGGATCTTTCCGCATCAATTACAGCAATGCTTTCTCCCGCGATGTAGTCAACAAAGTTCCCGAATTCCAAACTGCTTACAAGCAAGGTATAGATGGCAATTTTAACCCCGATGCACGCAGTTCCTGGGGACCTGCTTTCGGTGCCAGCGAAACCATCTATGACAACCTGGGCAACTTCTTCCAGCCTGCACTTACGCAGCGCCATGACATTTCTGCTTCCGGTGGTAGCGAGCGCAGTACTTTCTACCTTTCTGCCAGCCGGTTTGACCAAAACGGGATTGTTCCCAATACCAGCTTCGACAGAACATCTTTCAGACTTTCTGCAGACAGCAAGGTTGCAAAAAATCTTCGCGCAGGAGGTTCTGTTAACTACATCAACTCCAAAAACCAATCCACACTTGGTGGATCAGGTATTGCAGAAACCAACATCATCGGCGCTACAGGCGGCGGTGGAGGTGGTACCATCAGAGGCTTGTATAACTGGCCGTTAAACGACGATGCGCGAGTTTACCTTACAGAAGATCTAAAACAACGCACCCTGCTGGGCGTTGCCAATGATGCTTCGTTTGTTGACAACCCCTATTGGAGTGTTTACAACAACCCTACCAACAGCAATGTCAACCGCGTTATCTCGACCGTCAACCTAAGCTACGATCCTTTCCCATTCCTTAATATTACCTACCGCGCAGGTACTGACTTTTACAACGAGCAGTTTACTTCCATCAGAAGTGCCGGTACAGTAATCGGCGGAGAAGAAAAAGGAGCCATTACAGAAGTCGATCGTTTCAATCAGATCACCACTTCTACCCTGGTAGTTACCGGTAGCAAATCCTTCGGCAGCAACATCAATACCAGCCTTGCCGTAGGACACAACGTAGAAGCAGCCAAAAACACTTCAGCCACCTGGTATGGCCGTAACTTCATTGTACCTACTTTCGCAAGCATCAACAACGTCCTTCAAAACGAAAGAGTTATCTCTGTAGGGGGATCACGTCGCAGAATTGTAGGTGCTTTTGCAGATTTCAACGCAGACTGGAAGTCTATTTTCTTCCTGAACATCCGTGCGCGTAATGACTGGTCTTCTACCCTACCGGTGGACAACCGTTCTTTCTTCTATCCCTCCTTCAGTGGTGGGGTAGTATTGACCGATCTCCTCAACGAAATAGGTGCCACCAACGGTGAAAGCGACCTGATTCCTTACGCCAAGCTACGTGCTTCCTGGACACGAGTAGGTAAAGATGCTCCCCCTCACGTACTGGGCAATACTTACTTCAATACCACCAACTCCTTTACCGCAGCACCCCGTGGTTTCATTGCCAACGTATATGCCTTCGGTGCGCCGGCACTACGCCCGGAATTCACCAATGCATTCGAGGCGGGCGTTGACATGCGCATGTTCAGAGGTAAAATTGGCATCGACTTCACTTACTACAAGATGAGTTCTGACGATCAAATCCTCTTCACACGGGTACCTCCTTCAGCCAGTTCTTTCATTTCTTACCTCAACGGAGGAAGAATAGACAACGAAGGAGTCGAATTGATGATCAATGCCACTCCGATCAAAGGCCGCAACCTAACCTGGAATCTTGACTTTAACTTCTCCCGCAACACTTCTACTGTGGTAGAATTGCCGGGAACTCTGGACAGAGTAGAGCAATCCGATGCTTCTGTTGATGGTTTCGTCGCTCAGGGAGCTGGTTTCCTCGGAGAGTCTTTGTTTGGTATCAACGGTGATGTGTGGAAACGCAATGCCGACGGAGAATTGTTGCTCAACAATCTGGGCTATCCGCAGGTAAGTTCCATCAAAGAAATAATTGGCGACAGAAATCCTGATTATATCATAGGTTTGACCAACTCCTTCCAGGCAGGTAATTTCAACTTTTCTTTCCTATGGGACATCCGCGTCGGAGGTGACATTTACAATGCCACAGAAAACGCACTGGTTCGCAATGGCTTGAGTACCAAAACACTTGAACGTGGATCTACTACTGTATTCGATGGCATCATCGAGTCAACCGGTGAACGCAACACTCAGCAAGTAGTACTGGATCAAAACTACTACCAGACCATTCTTCGCGGCAATGGCCAACTCTTTGTAGAAGACGGCAGCTGGGCCCGACTGCGATATGCTACCTTGTCTTATCGCGTACCCAAATCCTTTTTGGAACGTGCAAAAATCAAAGGACTTGAATTGTATGCTACCGGTCGAAACCTGATCCTCATCACCGATTATTCGGGTGTGGATCCTGAAGTAAGTTCAGGTGGTGCCGGAGTTCCCGGTACCGGTTCCATGGGTATGGACAACCTGGGTACACCTGCAACCAAAGGTGTAGACTTTGGCCTCAGACTGAGCTTTTAATCATTGATCAATCAATTAAATTATTCGAAATATGAAACGTCTATCTATAGTAGTTCTCACGGCATTCGGCCTCCTGTTGAGTGCTTGTCAGGACTTCCTCGATGTCAACGCAGACCCCAACAACCCGCAGGAAATCCCGTTGGAAAGCCGCCTTGTTGGAGCCATTACCATGACCAACGGAGCCGCCATGTGGAGGGGATCACGTGAAATTACTGCCGTATCGCAATATGCGGCTTCCGGTAGTGCAACTAACTCTCCTGAAACCTGGCGCTTCACTTCCAGTTACTTCTTCTGGCAAAACTCTTACACCTGGGCACTTCCCAACTGTGTGGACATGGTTATCATGGGTAAAGCAGAAGGATCACCTCACTTCGCTGGCGCTGGCCGTACACTCGAAGCACTGGTCTTCGGCATGCTGACAGACCAACTCGGTGCCATTCCGGTAAGTGAAGCTTATGACGGCGTTACTACCGCACGCTTGACTCCTGCATTCGATTCTCAGGAAGAAGTGTATGCCCAAATCATCGAAAAACTGGACGAAGCCATCGCCCTTTTCAATGAGCCGCAAAATGCCAAGGGGCTAAACATCGACAATGGTGACATCATGTACCAGGGTGATATCAACAAGTGGCGACGCTTTGCTTATGCACTGAAAGCACGATACCTGAATCACCTGAGCAAAAAGAG
>JALQTV010000007.1 GCA_023268675.1 Saprospiraceae bacterium
GAAATATTGTAAGACAATTACTTAAATTACTGTTAAAATTCTGTTTTTGCGTACCATTTCGCATAGCAGAAGCCAGCTTTTCGTTTTTTATGAGCTTTTAATTTAAGCATTTATTTTTTTAAAAGGTACCTTTTTAGCCAAAAACCCGGTTTCAATAATGCTTCCCGAACGTCAAAGTCACCGGGCATCCGGGAAAGCAACTCGATTATCCCCTGATGTCTGTTGATCCACCTTACCAAAAGGTTGCAAAAAACGGGATACGTCATGAGTTGTTGAAGTCGGTAACTCAGGCGCATTTCAGCGCCTAAAATCCGGGAAACGTCCCGGTCATATCGAGATAATTTTTGTGCTGAAAAATCATCTTCCTTCAATGCTTCCAGGGCGGTCTGTGCAGCCAGGTAGCCGCTGTAAACAGCATTTCCAATACCCTCTCCGGTCAGGGGGTCTATCAAATGGGCAGCATCGCCGACCAACAAATAATGGTCACCGGAAATGGAACGTGCTACGGAGCCCAGGGGAAGTCCGTAGCCTTGAATTTTTTCATCTAAGAGGGCATTGGCAAAGCGAGGGGCGAGAAGAGGGTGGGTTCGGATAGTCTTAGTAAGCCATTGTTTCAAATCGACCTTTCTTCGCTTCAGCAAATCTTTTCGCAATCCGGCGCCTATATTGGCACTGCCATCGGGAAGCGGGAAGATCCAAAGATAGCCTGGTGTCATCCCCCGGATGAAATAAAATTCAATAGCATCGGGAGGGTTTGCCCAATTGATGTTTCGGGCATAAGCACGGATGGCAATTCCATAGTGTGCAGCAATGTTCTGTAAACCGGCCTGCTCGCGACTAAACTTGCTGTAAGCGCCTCCTGCGTCAATCAATAGTTTGCAGTCACTAAGAAGAGAGCCTGATTTGTCAAACAGCTGATAGCCTCTATCGTGTTTTTTAAAATTAACGGGTGCGGTTGCTTCCAGTAAAGTTATGTTTGGCTGTTTTTTGACTTCTTCTACCAGGAAATGGTCAAAATCGTATCTTTTCATGACATATCCGGGTGCGTCGGATAGTTGCCCTGGTAAATTTTTAAAATGTATGTCCAGGGAGTTCATGTCAGGAGAATAAAAAATTGCCCGGGAGATTGCCCGGCTTTTTTCTGACAGCTGGAGGTTTTGCAGTAATTCAGGGTGGATTCTCCCCAAAATGGTAAGCGCTTTGGAGCTGATGGCATCCCCACAAATTTTGTCCCTGGGAAATTTTTGTTTGTCGAACAATGTAACGGAAATTCCTGCTTTTGCAAGCGTCAGAGCTGCGGCAGCTCCTCCCGGACCGGCTCCTATGATACAAACTGTCGTTTGTTTATTGAAATCAATCATATTTGGTGCTTTTTGCAGAAACTTATCTTGTCAGCAATTTATTGACAAAGGTTTGTTTTTTTGCTTGCAGGTAACCTTGTTTTTTGGAGTATTATCGCATCTTTGCGAAAAGCACCGATTCGTATTCAGGTTAATTTGTATGAAATTTGTAGTCATTTCTGATCATAGTACACTAGGCCTGGGCTACCTTGCTACAGCTTATTTCAGTTATTACGCCAATTCAGGTGTACAATGCTCTCTGAGCACCATCCATCAAGTTGATGATGCCACCTTTCAAATGTTGGAAAGGGTACTGGTAGAGGACAACCTCTTATTGGAAAAACCTGAGAATTTATCAACAGAGGTAGGAGATCCACAGGTACTCATTTTGATTGAAACGGATCAACCTGCCGCCATGGCAGTTCAATCAGCACCAAGAGTATATTATGTTCGTCCCGAGCAGCCTGATCCTGGACTTTCTGAACCAGATCGCTACCGGCAATACAGAGAAGAAATCAAGCGGGAAATTTTGCGCATTATAGGGAAGGAAGAATTGGTGAGGTAGTATCCGACCAGGGTGTTTCCCCTGTCGGATACTATTGGGTACGCTCTCATTAATTGTTTCCTAAAATCAAGGGCAAACCATCGTCTCCGCTGCCTACGACAATTACCTTGGCATTGGGTGATTTGGTAAGTTCCAGCGTAGCCTCAATCCCTTTGTCTTTCAGGATATTGTTGGTAAGACTTGCATTTAGAATCTGGTTGGCTCTTGCTTTGGCTTCTGCTTCAATGATTTTCCGCTCAGCTTCTTTGCGTTCCTGCTCAAGGATATATTCGTATTTAAGTGCAAGTTGCTCTGCCTGGATTTTCTCTTCAATAGCAGTTTTTACTTTGTCCGGAAGCGTGATATCGCGGATCAGAGTGGCTTTGAGTTCGATAAAGTTCCCCTGGAGGTTGTTCATAAGATCCTGCTGAATGAGTTCCTGTACTTCGTTGCGACGGGTAGAGTACAACTCTTCAGGGGTAAACTGACCGATAATGGATCGGACAGAAGACCTGATTTCCGGTCTGACCAGCGAATTGAGGTAGTCAACTCCAAATTGTTCGTGAAGGTTGGCTATGCGGTTGTAAAAAGGGTTGACCCTAACGGTGACATCCACGCTGATGTTCAAACCATTGCTGGAGAGTACGGTCATGGATTCTTCTACTTGTTTTTCCCTCACATCATAAACAAACATTTTATTCCAGGGTGCTATGATGTGGAACCCGGGGGTATAGGTCTTGTCTTTTTCCAGCCCTCCACCGAACCTTTTGAATAGTACGCCTCTCTCACCTGCGTCTATGGTGAGAAAAGTTGCGTTGGAGAAAGAAAGAATGACAATGAGTGCGAAAAAGGCGAAAATCGCGGTAGTAATCAGTTTGCTTTGTCCCATATTGATGTTTTATATTAGGTTGTTGTACAATTGTAACAGCTTTTACCAGAATGTAACACCGGTATCCTTTAAGGGGTTGCCGGGCTGATGTATTCTTCTAAATTTATTGAAAAATATTTTGATTGGGTGCTGTTTGCGATGAAATGCTTGTTTTTTCCGATAATCAGCGATAATTTCCGCTCCGGCCAAAACCAGGCAAGTTGAGCTTTGTTTCTTAATTGCTTATCAATCACCCAAAATAATACCTTGTACCATGTTTAAGAGAAATGTTTACCTTTTTTTACTGATAGCGATGGCTGTTTATGCCTGTGGCAACCAATCAACAGAAACTTCAACCCAATCAGAGGCGGTTGCTGTGAGTAAGCCTGTTGACGGAGAGAAAATATACAAAACTTATTGTGTTACCTGCCATGGCATTGCCGGAGATATGGGAGCAAGTGGGGCTGCTAATTTGCAGGATTCCAAACTGTCTCTTGAGGAGCGGGTAGCCGTCATTACCAATGGCCGCAATCTGATGAACAGTTTCAAAAGTCTGATGAGCGAAGAAAAAATCGAGGCGGTTGCTGCCTATACGATGACCTTATCTAAGTAAATTTAATTTAATTGTGATGACCGAAAAAAGGGGGTATCGCATAGCGGGCCTTATGTCTGGTAGTTCGCTTGATGGCTTGGATCTGGCCATTTGCCATTTTGAGGTAGGCAGGGACGGATCGGGGCAATTTCGTTTGTTTGATTGGTCCATCGAGTCGGGAATTACCCTGCCCTATGACGAGTCATGGCAGCAGGCCCTGGCGGGTGCGATTCACCTGAGTGGAAAAGAATTAATTCATTTGCATACTGCTTTGGGGGCTTATTGGGCTGAATTGCTGGAACCTCATCTGGATGGATTGCCATTAGACGCGATTGCTTCTCACGGACATACGGTTTTTCATGAGCCTGAAGCGGGGTATACGCTCCAAATTGGAGACGGTGCCTATCTGGCAACCAAATTGGGATACCCACTCATAGAAGGGTTTCGGTATGCTGATATTGCAGCTGGAGGACAGGGGGCTCCCATTGCCCCGATTGCAGATAAGTGGCTCTTTCCGGAGTACGATCTGATGCTCAATATCGGTGGGATAGCCAACATAACCTGCAATACAGGAGATCAATGGATAGCTTTTGACATCTGTGGAGCCAACCAGATTCTTAATGCGCTGGCGGGATTGGAGGGTAAAGAGTACGATGCAGATGGAAAGATGGCAAGTGAGGGAATACTTCTCCCGGATTTGTACACACAACAGGCGTCTCTTCCTTTTTTCGGACAAGCTTTTCCCAAATCTTTGAGCAATGAATGGGTGGCACGGCAGCAAACGCAGGTTTTTCTGGAATTCAAAGCCAGGACAAGCGACAGGTTGTACACCGCTTGTCAATTGAGTGCTGATTTGATAGTAGCAGCCATTAGCGAGTTGACAGATACTTATGCACTACGAGGCAGTAAGCCATTGCGACTGCTGCTGACCGGCGGTGGAGCATTTAATGGCTTTTTGGTAGAAAAAATCCGTACCTCGGCTATGGCAAAGGGCATGGATGTAGCACTGGAGGTGCCCGATTCTACAATTGTAGCTTTCAAGGAGGCCGCCATGATTGCGCTCATGGGCGTATTCAGATTAGAAAATCAGCCAAATTGCATTTCCAGCGTAACAGGTGCGGAGAGAGATTCCATTGCAGGGGTGATTCATCAGGGTTGGAAAAACTTTTCTTAAATGAGCCACGATCCTATACTTGAACAAAAAATATTGGTTACAGGGGCCAGTGGTTTGCTGGGGGCTTATCTGATTCAGCATTTGTTGCACAAAGGGTATCGCGATATACGTGCAATCAGGCGTGCGGACAGCAGGCTTGAGTTGCTAGAGGGGCTTACAGATCGGTTGGAGTGGGTGCATGCCGATATTCTGGACGTAGCTGATATGGACGAAGCCATGAGGGGCGTAGACCTGGTTTTTCATTGTGCGGCACTGGTGAGCTTCGATCCCCGCCAAAAGAAAAAGCTCATGCAGGTCAATGTAGAGGGAACAGCGAATGTGGTCAATTGTGCGCTGTCTGCGGGAGTAAAGAAATTTATTCATGTAAGTTCTATTGCCGCCCTGGGAAATGGAAAACCGGGTGAGGTACTCGATGAATCTTCTGTCTGGGAAAAAGGCAAGAGCGATCCCGGATATGGGTTGAGCAAATACTTATCTGAGCGGGAAGTTTGGCGAGGCATGGCTGAAGGCATGCAGGTGGCGATTGTCAACCCTTCCGTCATTCTGGGCAGTGGTCGTTGGGAGGAAGGACCGGGGCTGTTTTTCTCAATGATACACGGAGGCTTTTCTTTTTACCCGACAGGGGGCACAGGTTTCGTTGATGTCAGAGACGTTGCGGCTTTTATGGTCAAATTGGGGGAAAAGGATGCTGCCTTCGGCAAAAAATACATTCTCAATAGTGAGAACCTTCGCTACCGGGCTTTTTTTTTAGCGATAGCTGAGGAATTCGGGAAAAAGCCTCCGGGGATAAAGATAAATACTTTCCTGCGCTTTCTTGCAGGCCTGGTAATGTTGCCTGTTGGATTGTTTTCGAAAAGGGAAGTTATGGTCACTCCAAGGACGCTCAAACAGGCTGCTCGTTTTTCGCGCTACAACAATGAGCGCTCCAGAGCAATGTCCGATTTTGAGTACATCCCCGTAAGAGCAACCATAGCTGCCGTTTGCCAGCATTTTCTAAACACGGGCGAAGTGGGAAAATTGCTACCTCCAGTAGAATAATCATCGATCTCAGCGATTCAGGAAAAAACCGCCTTTGCGTGTATTTTGTCCCGGTAATCCAGATAACGCTGCTTTAATTCCATCGTTTTTGATCCCGGATGACCGTTTCCAATGATTGCATCGTCAATTTGGATAACCGGCAACAGGGCTTTCGTAGAGCTGGTCAAAAATGCTTCCTGAGCAGATTTGATTTCTTCCAGTGTGATAGGTCTTTCTTCTACGGGCATTGTTTCTGATGCTACCTTAATGATGTGTTTTCTTGTAACCCCCATCAGAATATTTGTATTTGGGGTACAAAGGACTCCATTTGCATCTATCATAAAGATATTCGACCTGGCAGACTCCGAGATGTACTTTCCGTCGTAATACAGCGCATCGGATGCTCCCTGCTTTTTCAATTCTTCCAACAACCAAATACCGGTCACGTAATTGAGTGACTTGATTTCCGGCATTTCCCGGGTAAACCGATGCGAGATCATTTTGATACCTGATTCATAGCTCGATGCTGGATAGCTGGATGCAGGATATTGCAAAACCAACAGGTTCGGTGTGGTAGGCGTATAGCCGTCTGTGGCATAGCCTCCTGTGAGAAGCAGTCTGATGCCAGCGTCGGGCTGTCCATTGGCCTCCAATAGATGTAATATTTGTTGTTGAACTTCCTCTAAAGAAAAGGGCAGATCAAGCCTGAGTAGCTTGGCCGAGTGAAAAAATCGATTGAGGTAATCCTGCAAGAAATACGGTTTGTAATCTTTTACCAGAAAATAATCAAATGCACCGTATCCTCTCAGCAGTGCAAGGTCGGTGACCTTTACAGCTGCATCCTGGACTCCGGTAAGCTCTCCGTTGACATAACAATACTGGATCATGCGTTGGCTTTTGAACAAAAATAAAAATTACGGAATCAATTTATCAGAAAATTATCATAGCTCACCAATTGTACTGATTTTTCTCATTATCTGTGATTTAGCGGGGGTAAAATTTTTTATTTAGGTCGAAAACGGGCTAAATTAATAGGGAATAAGGGATGGGGATGAGGATATCGCCTCTTTCCCATGAAAAACAAATTTACCTAAAATCTAATTTTATGGAATACGACAGCGCCAATTTGAGAAATGTAGTTTTGTTGGGGCACTCCGGTTCAGGCAAAACCAGTCTTGCAGAATGTATGCTTTTTGAAGCAGGGGCCATCTCCAGAAGGGGATCTGTTGATGACCTTTCGGCGGTATCTGATTATACCGACCTTGAACACGACAGGAAAAATTCAATTTTCAGTACCCTGATGCATGCACGTTGGAAAGACTCCAAGATCAACCTGATTGATACACCGGGTTTTGATGACTTTGTCGGAGAGGTTGTCGCTTCCATGAAAGTTGCAGATACAGCGCTTATGTTGCTGAATGCAAAACACGGAGTAGAAGTAGGGACGGAACTTCTCTGGGAATACATAGAAAAGTTTCAGACGCCTACACTATTTGTGATTAATCAGGTGGAGGACGAAAAAGCAGATTACGATTTGACGCTCGAACAAGCTGTGCAGCGCTTCGGATCCAGTGTACTTCCCATTCAGTATCCTTTGGAGCATGGGGAGGGCTTTCACACCATCGTGGATGCACTTACCATGCACGCTTATGTATTCAGAGAAGCGGGAGGCAAGCCGGAAAAAGAGCCCATTCCCGAATCCGAACTCCAGCGTGCAAAAGACATGCACAATGCACTGGTAGAGGCAGCAGCAGAGAATGACGAGGGTTTGATGGAACGATATTTTGAGAAAGGTACCCTCACAGAAGAAGAACTTGCCAGCGGACTTAGAATTGCTATTGCCAACCAACAGATATTTCCGGTTTTTTGTGCATCCGCACTCAATAATATGGGCAGCGGTCGTATCATGGGTTTCATCAATGATATTTGTCCGTCTCCGGCTGACAGACCTGCCGCTCCATTGACTGATGGAGGAAAGCTGGCTTGCGATGCCTCTGATAAGACCAGCGTTTTTATTTACAAAACCATTACTGAACCCAGAGTGGGTTTGGTGTCTTATTTTAAGGTATATTCGGGGGTACTCCGGGCAGGAGACGAACTGGTCAACAGCAAAAACCAGACAGTCGAGCGATTTGGGCAGATTTTTGTGGTCAACGGCAAACAACGTGACCAGGTGAATGTCTTGTCTGCAGGAGATATTGGAGCTACTGTAAAATTAAAAAATTCTCATACCAACAATACCTTGAATGCCAAGGGTACAGACAGGACTATAGACCCTATTCACTTCCCTGAATCCCGGATTCGAGTGGCAGTAGAAGCTTCCAGTAAATCGGATATGGAAAAATTATTCAAGGCGCTGCACCAACTCGAAGAGGAAGATCCTACTTTGGTAGTTGAGCAGTCTCCTACTTTGAAGCAGACACTATTGTTCGCTCAGGGGCAATTGCACCTGGATCTTGTTAAATACCGGGTAGAAAAGGGCAGTGGGGTAGAAATGCAGATGGTTCGTCCCAGAATTGCTTTCCGTGAGACCATCACCCGAATGGCAGAAACCCACTACCGCCATAAAAAACAGACCGGTGGTGCCGGGCAATTTGCCGAGGTACACATGCGCGTAGAACCGTATTACGAGGGAATGGAAGATCCGGCAGGGTTGAGTGTGCGGCATAAAGAAGTGGATGATTTACCCTGGGGTGGCAAGCTCGCTTTTTATTGGTGTATCGTTGGAGGTTCCATCGATGCCAAGTATGCCAGTGCTATCAAGAAGGGGATCATGCAAAAAATGGAAGAAGGTCCCTTGACAGGATCCAATTGCCAGGATGTCCGGGTCTGCATTACCGATGGAAAAATGCACGCGGTGGATTCCAATGATATGGCGTTTATGCTGGCTTCTTCTCATGCATTCAAGGATGCCTTTGTGGATGCAAGTCCTCAGATTCTGGAACCAATTTTTGATGTGGAAGTACTCTGCTCAGAGGAGGCTATGGGAGATGTAATGGGCGATCTGCAGACGCGTCGTGCGATCATCATGGGGATGAGTGCAGAAAGCCATTATCAAAAAATTATGGCTAAAGTTCCTCAAATGGAATTGTACCAGTATTCTTCCACCCTGCGTTCGCTTTCGCAGGGAAGGGCTAAGTTTACCCGGAAATTTGCTGAATACCAGCCGGTAACGCCGGATATACAACAAAAGCTTGTGGAAGCACATGCTCATGTGATGGAAGAAGCCTGATGCGTAAATATTGTAATTAGAATTGGCAGAAGTCCCGAAAAGTGCGATCTTTTCGGGGCTTTTTGCGCTTAGTGGAGGACGTTTTTGTATTGTTTTGACAATCAACAGGATACTGCGAAGACAGTTTTCTCCACTTGTGTTGACAAAACCCCCGGTATGGAATGTAAACTGAATGGACAATCCCTTGCCTTTGAAGCTTCGCCCGGTACTTCCGCTGTCGAAGTGATAAGAGAACAATTCAAATTAACAGGCACGAAAAAGGTTTGTGGGCAGGGTGCTTGTGGCGCTTGCACCGTTTTGCTGGATGGCATACCTGTATTGGCTTGCCTTACACCGTCGGAGCACCTGGATGGAAAGACGCTGAATACCGTAGAGTCTTATCAGCATTCCGGCCTTCACCCTGTGCAAAAAGCTTTTGCAGCCAACGATGCACTGCAATGTGGATTTTGTACTCCGGGCTTTGTCATGCAAGGTATTTTCTTGTACGATAAATATCGAAGCAAAACATCAAATAAGCCTGACCGAAAAGTCCTGGCGGCGGCCTTGTCGGGGAATTTATGTCGCTGTGGTGCTTATGCTGGTATTTTAGATGCCATGGAACAAGCCATTGCGGGGAAGTACGACGATCCGGATTACCTGCCCGATTATCCCAGGGTAGAAGCTCTTGATAAGGTGACGGGTAAGGCTGTATTTACCGCAGACATTATGCTGCCACAGCAAATGACAGGTTTAATAGTCAGATCTACACATCCACACGCACGCATCTTGTCCTGCAATCTGGAAGCTGCCCGCCAATTCCCCGGCGTTGAAGCGGTGATTTCGCTTTATGAGGAGACCGATCCGGTACTTCGTTATGTGGGGCAGGAGATATGCGCCATTGCTGCAGTAGATATGCCTACGGCAAAAAAAGCTGCCGAAAAGATTCATCTGGAACTGGAGCCCTTACCTTTTGTGGTGGATCCTTCAGAGGCAGCTTTACCGGATAGTCCGCTGGTTTATAAAGGCAAGGAAAAAAACAGGGCGCCTAATGCAGCGGAGGGTATTGTGTTACCCGGTAAATGGAAGCACAATACGCGCAGACCATTGGTAGATTTGCTTTCTGTATTTCCCCGCTTGGCAAGTTTTCGTTTGAAAAGGGCGGCAAAAAGCAAGCGCAGTGCTTTGTTCAGTACAACCTTCACCACTGCTGCGCAAATCCATACCCCATTTGAACCTCATTGCTGTGTAGCGCACTGGGAAGGCGAGGACAAGCTTCGAGTATTTTTATCGACTCAGGCAGTCCATTGGTCAGCTCGTGAAATAGCCTCCATTTTTGGGCTTAAGCCCGAAAATGTAAAACTCACTGCCAACCACGTGGGGGGAGGATTTGGTAGTAAACTGGATCTGGGGATTGAGGTTCCGGTGAGTATTAAGTTGGCTAAAATAACCGGAACTCCTGTTAAGGTGGTTTTTTCCCGCAGGGAAGAAATGATGACAGGAGGATACCGCCCCCCAACGCGGATTGCTTTGTCGCTTGCTGCCAATAGGGATCGCAAAAAGTTAAAGGCACTTTCGGTAAAAGCAGAAACGTTCAGTGGGATTGGAATCAACACACTGGTTGGAGCCATGCTGAGGTTGGTATATCCCGGTATGCCGAGACTTATTGATGAGCGGGATGTAGTAAGCAACCTGCCTTCTGCGAAGCCTTTTCGGGGGCCCAGTGCACCGCAATCATACTGGGCTATGGAACAGGCCATCGATGCCATGGCGCTTGAACTGGGAATGACACCGCTGGAAGCACGGATACAATGGGATCCCAATCGTCTGCGACAAGAACTTTTCCGTAAGGTCGGAAAATTGACTTTGTGGCAGGAAAGACAAGAAAACGGAGCTCAAAGTGGGCGCTTTCGCACAGGAATCGGAATGGCATCGGGTAACTGGTTTAATTTTTTCCATCCCAAAACAAAAGTAAAAGTAGCGGTGTCGGCCAAGGGTATTTCGGTTACCACTGCTACCCAGGACATAGGCACAGGTTCCCGGTCAGTCCTGGCGACAGTAGTAGCAGAAGTTTTCGGCTTGCCTGCTGCTACCGTAAATGTTTATATTGGCAGTTCCAGCAGTGTGCAGGGACCAACTTCGGGGGGTAGCAGATCTACCAATTCTCTGTACAATAGTGCGAAAGAAGCTGCTTTGGAGGTAAGGGGAAAACTTGAAGCAGCTGTAAAAGATAAATTAGGTGAGGAGCTTGCTTTTTTCGGCGAAGCCGGCATACATACAGCCAAGGGGCAGATAGACTGGAAAGAGCTGTTTGTAAAGGTGCCTGCCATTTCAGCTACCGTAGAAAGGGGGCACAATACTCCATGGAATCTATTGTCCAGAGCACCACTCGGAGCGGATGACGTTGCGATGGGACCTGGGAATCTGGCATCGGTATTCGTGGTGAAAGTCGTGGTGGATACTTTGCTATCGAAGATCAAGGTTGAAAGCGTGTGGGGAGGAATTGCGAGTGGGAAGATTGTTGTACCTGAACTTGCAAAAAGTCAATGTTACGGCGGGATCATTCAGGGACTCAGTTATGCGCTTTACGAGGAGCGAGAGGTAGACAAATCCAGTGGGATACCGGTCAATCTGAATTTGGAAAATTACCACATTGCCGGGATTGGAGACGTTCCGGAGATGGATTTATTTTTCTATGAAGCAGGTTTTGAGCAGCACAAAGGGGAAGTGGCAGGTTTGGGAGAAATCTCTACCATTCCGGTAGCAGCAGCCTTAGGAAACGCCGTTTTCAATGCACTGGGTGCAACTCCCCGGGATCTGCCCCTTACTATTCCACGAATTTCAGCACTACTTTCAAAATAATCGCATGCAGAGTTATTTTCCTCAGACGCTTGAAGAGGCGGGCAAATTATCCGGAGAGTATAGGGCCGGTGGGACGGATGTTCAGGCCAGGCAAATTTCGGGTATCCAAAACGAGGCAATTATTGATCTGGGCAAGATCGAGGGTTTGGCAGAACTTGCCGTGCAAACCGAGGGGCAATATCGTTTGGGAGCCATGATGCGGATAACTGAATTGGCCGAAAATCCGCTAATTAGAAGTCATTATTCCTTGTTGGCTGAGGCTGCCGGGGGCATTGCTACTCCGCAGATCAGAAACATGAGTACACTGGGAGGGGCATTGCTGCAGCGATCCCGTTGTCCTTATTTCAGAGAGCCGGATTTTGAGTGTTTGAAAAGGGGAGATGAAAACTGTGGACTCAGGGCATCGGGGAAGGCCTTGCCACTTTGTTTTGACCTGGGCCCCTGTGCTTATCCCCATCCTTCCACTTTGGGAATGGTATTGTTGGCTTATGACGCTCAGGTTGAATTGCAGGATAAATCCCTGATAAAAGTAGCTGATCTCTATGGGCAGGGATCAGACAACAGTCTGGAGCATACCTTAAAGTCGCAGGAAATTTTGACAGCTGTGTGGTTGCCCAAGCCTATGGAATCGGAAAAATCTGCTTATTTCAGGCTCATGAACCGATCCGAGTCAGAGTGGCCATTGATTGAATGTGCTGTAAGGTTGTTTCATAAAGGGAATTTGATAGAAGATGCGAGCATCACAGTCGGGGGCATAGCCACTGTTCCCCTTCGACTGACTGTTTGTGAAGAGGTATTGAAAGGGCAACCTGTGAGTCCGGAGTTATTCGAAAAGGCTGCCCTTGCAGTATCCCAGATGAATTATCCTATTGTGAAGGAATACAAATGGACTTTGTTGCCAAGCGTTATTCAGGAAACTCTTTCAATCGCTAGTGGCATTGGAGTAGCTTAAGGCATTGGTGATAGCGGTGGCAATTTTAGGTGCATCTCTCCGAATAATTCCCAGTATGCCACCGAGTGAGTAATTGTCATAGCCCAGAAAAAACAATCCTCTGTATTTTTGTTCTCCGATCAGGTATTTGGGAACTTCATAGCGGTCGAGCAGGCCCTCTGTATCTCCCAGAAATTCTTCTACAGCAGCTTTGTATCCTGTTGCCAGGATGATGGTGTCGATTGTAGCTTCTGAGCCATCACTGAAGCGAACCCCTGACGGCGTAATTTCATCTATACCGGGTACTACTTTTATTTTTCCTTTTTTTATCTGTTCCAATGTACCGATATCGATGACGGGAGTTTTACCGGTGACGCGCAATTGTTTTCCCGGAGGCATGGCAGGGGTAGTGATGCCATATTTTTTCAGGTTGCCGACTGTCAGGGAGCGGAGGAGGATTCCCAGGTTGTCACCCAGCCAGTTGGGAAGTTTTGCCAGTTTCATGGCTGTCAACTGTGTAGGTCTGCCAAAAGCATCCCGTGGGACAATGTTTACCGGATGACGTACAGAAATCCAGGTAGGGATATCGTGCTCGCTTAGATCCAGGGCAATTTCAGCACCGGTATTCCCCATGCCAATCACCAGGACTTTTTTGCCCCGGAAGGGCTGTGAATTTTTGAACTCCCGGCTGTGGATGATTTTTCCGCTGAAATTTTCTTGCCCTTTGAAGTGGGGGATATTGGGTATCCGGTTGACTCCGGTTGCAAACACCATCAGGGGAGAACGATAAGTTACACCAGATTCAGTAGCAGCCTCCCAGTAATCTCCGACCTTTTGGACGGCAATTACTTTTTGATGGAATTGCGGTTGGATGTCGAAATGAGCTGCATAAGACTCAAAATATCCGATCAGTTCTTTTCGGGAAACATATCTGGGGTAGGCTTCGCCAAAAGGGAAATAGGGCAGGTGTGAAAACTCTTTTACGGTGTGCAAATGCAGTCTGTCGTAATGCTGGTGCCAGGAATCGGCAATGTTTCCGCTTTTTTCAAGCAGGATATAGGGGATGCCTTCCCTGTGAAGGCAGGCAGCTATGGCGAGGCCTGCGGGACCCGCTCCGATGATGGTTACCTGGTTTTGGATTGTATTTTCCATGGTGCTTTCGTTTTAGAAGCTGTCAGGAAGATAGTTTTTCTTTCTGGCGGATTTCTTCTGCAAGATAATCCGGTAAATTTACCTTTTTCAATTGTTTGTAATCGTAAGTGACCATGTGTCCTCGGGCGATGGCGATCAATCGCTCGTATTTTTGACTGAACATATGTGCTTCCATTAAGACCCTGTCTTCCCGGATTTCGGTAATGGATATGCCAATATGGACAGTGTCCGGAAAGGTCACAGGAAAAATATATTTGCATTCCTGCCACCCCAGAATGAAATCCACTTCATTTTCAGGGCTTATCAGGTTGATGCCAAGATCCATAAAATATTTGATTCTGGCTGATTCGAACCAGCGAAGATAGGTCACGTTGTTGACATGAGAGGCGGCATCCATGTCTCCCCACTGTACTTCTATGCGGAGATTGGAAAAAAAATTGTTTGCTAGTGCTTCCTGAAAACCCATATTTTATGTTTTGTTTTTTCCAAATGGCTTGTCCAACAGTATGCGAGCATAACCTCCAACCAGATCCAGTAAAAAGTGTGCGGCTATTACAGCCCAAAGGTTTTGGAGCTGCAAGAATACCAGACCCAGAAAAACAGCCATTGCTATGATTTTTACCACAGCTTTCCATCCCTGGTACAGGTGCACTACTCCAAAGGCTATTGCGGGTAACAACAACGACAGACCTATTCCTGTTGCTTGAGTGCCGGCCATGCTGATAACATAAGAAATAAAATAAGCTCTGTATAGTATTTCTTCTGTGACAGCAGCAGTAAAAGCTACAAAAACGTAGTGCAGGTATTCTTGTCCATTGGCAGGCAAAATTGCAAGGGTAGTTTTATCCGCTTCAGACATTGTTTCAGCACTGCGAAGCCCTGCTATGAAATCTATCAGATACAAAACTGCAAAAACCAACATAATATAGAGTGGCTGACCTGCGAGGGGTGGTGGATACCCAAAGCCCAGATTCCAGAAACTTCTGCCGGAGCTAAACCATATCAGCAGTACAATGGCAGTTAAAACCCACATGCTGAGGCTATTGGAATAATACAGCATTTTTTTGATCTTCCAATTTTCCAGAGCCGACGGGGAAAATTATTGCCACCGTTGCCCAATGACCGTAGTGGGAGCAGCAGGCCCAGGAACAAAATGAACAGATGGTCAAAAAAATTAGGTTCAAAATGCAGCATTACATTGTTTCTTGTTTGTTTTGTTTCTTTGGGTGTATATGGCTTAAACTTACACGCAATTTGAAAGTGTAACGAATTAGAAGCTTTAATGTTAAGAGATTTAAAGCATTAATCAAAAGGTTTTAAACATTGAAATTATTCCCATATTTTTGTATTATTGGATTTTAAGCGGGCCAGGCTTTGAAAACAAGCAATTCACCGTATCTTGAACGGCGAATACAACTTAATTTAAAAAGATATCGAAACCACAGGTATGGGATTAATTATTTCTATGCTTAATCATAAAGGAGGAGTCGGCAAAACAACCAGTGCTGTGAATATCGGAGCTGCCATGGTGGAGCTGAACAAAAAAGTCTTGCTGGTTGACCTTGATCCTCAGGCCAATCTTTCTCTTTCTTTGGGAGCTCCCCGAGTGCCACATACGATCTATGAGGCCATGCGGGGAGAGGCAGATCTAAACCCTGTCAACATCAAGGAGGGCATGGATGTGATTATTTCTACGTTGGATCTCTCGGGAGCGGAATTAGAATTGATCAATGAAGCAGGAAGGGAGTACATTCTCAGAGAGTTATTCGAGGGGATAAAAGACCAGTATGATTTCGTAATCATTGATTGTCCGCCGTCTCTGGGGCTTTTGACACTCAATGCCCTGACTTGCAGCGACTATGTCTATATACCGCTACAGGCTCAGTTCCTAGCCCTTCAAGGATTGGCTAAGATCAAACAGGTTATTCAGAAAGTCAAGTTGCGGCTGAATAAAAAACTGCAGATTGGCGGGGTGATTGCAACCATGTACGACAATCGGAAGGTACTGAATAGGGATGTTGTAGAGACGATGATCAAGTATTTCGGCGATGCTGTGTTCAATACTTATATCCGGGAGAATGTTGCACTTGCGGAAGCACCTGCACATCGCAAGGATATTTTTGAATACAATAGGACAAGCCCGGGGGCAATTGATTACCTGGAGCTGACGAAGGAAATTCTGGAGCGTACTGCCAAAACTACGTTGGAGACACAGGCTTAATAAGTTAATAGTTTCTTTTTGCGGCTGTAAAGTGCCCTTAATCAGGGGGTGGGTTTGAAGCCGCTCAAAACAATCGATGTGAGTAAGAAGAATTTCACTGATGGTTTGGAAAGCTTGTTCATAGAACATACTGAAGAAATCCTTCAGCGGAATCCTCTATTGGGCTATGAAGCCAGATCCGGCCATACACAGGCAGAGGAAATCTCTTCGAGTAATGAATTGAAAAATCAGTTGGAGTCATTCCTCCAGGAAAATTTTTCAGCAGGTTTTTCGCTGGATGATAACGAATCAAGTGAAAATGCCGGCGAAGAGGGGCTGCACATCACCAAACCCCTAAGTCCAAAAAGTACGCGGCAATACAACAAGCCCCTCAGTGGATTGGACTTGCTTATCAGAGACACTGTTTCTTACGAAGACCAACCTCGTCTAAACATCAGGCGTTTCACTTTTTTCATCGAAAAGACACTATTAAGTCAGATGAAGGCTGCTGCCAGGCAGGAAGGAATGTAACTGAAAGATCTCATTATTGAAGTGTTTACCCGCTATATCGAAGAGGCACACGGCAAACAATAAGTTTTTTACCGCTCCAAAATACAGGCATATCCCTGACCTACACCTATACACATGGTAACAAGGGCATATTTCTTTCCCGTAAGCTGTAATTGAAGGGAGGCTGTTTGTAATAGCCTTGCTCCACTCATACCCAAGGGGTGTCCAATAGCAATGGCTCCTCCGTTGGGATTGATTCGGGGGTCATCGTCTGCGAGTTGGAGCGAGCGGGTGCAGGCCAGTACTTGTGCTGCAAAAGCCTCATTGATTTCGATGATGTCCATTTGATCCAGGCTTAAACCTGCTTTTTGCAAGGCTTTTCTGGACGCTTCGACCGGACCTATTCCCATGATTCGAGGTTCTACTCCTACTACAGCGGAGGCCACTACCCTGGTGAGGGGAGTGAGTTGATGGTCTTTTAGTCCCTGTTCGGATGCAATCAACAAGGCTGCTGCTCCGTCATTCAAGCCCGATGCATTGCCTGCGGTGACGGTACCCCCGGATTTTTTGAAAGCTGTTCTGAGGGTAGAGAGTACTTCCAGGGTGGTGTCCGGTTTGATGAACTCATCTTGATCGAACAGGATGGGGGCAGCTTTTTTTCGGGGAATTGGAACGGGGGTGATTTCTCGTGCAAGTCTGCCACTTTGTTGGGCAGCATAAGCCTTCTGTTGTGATTCGAAAGCAAATTTGTCCTGGTCTTCACGGTTGATGTTGTATTTTTCAGCCAGGTTTTCGGCAGTTTGCCCCATGCTTTCTGTTCCGTACAACTCTTCCATCAGAGGATTGATAAACCGCCAGCCAAAGGTGCTGTCGTAAAGTTTGGCATCGTTGCCAAATGGAGTGGCTGATTTGGAGAGCACCCAGGGTCCTCGAGTCATGTGCTCTACTCCGCCGGCAATAAAAAGATCACCATCACCGGCTTTGATTCCCCTAACTGCATGAATGGCAGCGGACATACCGGAAGCACAGAGACGATTTACGGTTTCTCCGGGTACCGAGTAAGGAAGCCCTGCGAGCAGCAGAGCCATGCGAGCTACGTTGCGGTTGTCTTCTCCGGCCTGATTGGCGCAGCCAAAAATTACATCTGCAATGGCCGAAGGATCCAGATTGGGCTGTTTCTCAAGTAAGGATTTGATAACGGTAGCTGCCAGATCATCGGTTCTTACGGCAGATAATCCTCCTCTGAGCTTTCCAACGGGGGTTCTTGTGGCATCAACGATGTAAGCATCCTTCATAGCAGCGTCATTTTTTGACATAAAAATAAGCAAAGTAGGATATATCACTTTAATTGAACAGGGCAAATGCTAACTTTAACCCAAATTTTAAAACTATGCTTGCACGAACCTTAAACACTGTATTTTTAGCAGGGGTGCTCTCTTTTTCAGCTTGCACCAACACTTCCAATGAACCTGCAGCAGAACAACAACTTTGGGAAGAGATCATGGTTGTTCACGATGAAATCATGCCCTGGATGGGAGAACTCAACAGCATTGCCAGAGGAGTAAAAGATAAAATAGCATCCGGTGAACTTACCGAAGCGGCGTTATCAGAGTGGCAAGCCTCTTTGGGAACGTTGGAGTCTGCTGACAGAGCAATGTGGAAATGGATGAATGAATTGCAGCAAATAGATAAACTAAGACAAGACAAATCTCATCAGGAAATTATGGATTATCTTGCTGCAGAAAAAGCCGCTATTGAAGAAGTGAAAAATTTGATGGCGTCCAGTATGGCTTCCGGCAAACTACTACTTGAATCTGCTACTTCCACCGAAAACCCAGAACAATGATAAAAATGAAACATTCTTTTTTCGCGACAGCGGTGCTTGCTTTTGTGATGCTTTCCTGTGGTGCTCCCGATTCCGGAGAACTCCCTTTCCTGGGCAATCATGAAACAGTAGACGGAGAAGTGGTATATCACCACATTCGCCCTTTCCGTTTTGTCAACCAGGACAGTGCGTTTGTTACCAATGAAACTTTTGCCGGGAAGCTTTATGTTGCCGACTTTTTCTTTACCTCTTGTCCGACTATATGTCCCAAAGTAAAAAAGAACATGCTTCGCATTTATGAAAAATACGAAGACAGACCCGAGTTGAATTTTCTTTCGCATTCAATTGATGTCAAATACGATACGGTAGGACGCTTGAGAGCCTACGCCGATAACCTTGGGATCAATACCGATCGCTGGCATCTGATTACAGGAGATAAGGATGAAATCTATGGCATTGCAGAAGACTATATGAGTGTGGCGATGGAAGATGCCGATGCACCGGGGGGATACAATCACAGTGGTTGGATTGTGTTGATAGACGACAAGGGACGTCTGCGTTCTTATTGCGATGGTACGGATGCTGAGGCTGTTGATAAATTCATGTTGGATATAGATTGGTTGCTGGCAGACGTTTACGGGGATGATTCAACGCAATAGTGGGATGTTGCAACTATGGAAAAAAATCGAGGAGCAGCAGGTGTACCGTGGATGGCGGGGAATAATCAAGAAGCTGTTTGAACTTCCGGATGGCCAGATCGCTTCTTATGATGTCTTTGATAATGCAGTTTTTGTCACTGTTGCTGCTCTGACAGGCAGCGGAGAATTTGTTTTGATTCGACAGTTCAGGCCGGGGCCGGAGAAGTTGCTTTTATCTTTTGTCGAAGGACATGTAGAGTCCGGTGAGGAACCTGCGCTTACAGCAAAAAGAGAATTGCTGGAGGAAACAGGGTATGAGGCAGGAGCAATTTTTTTTCTGAAAGAAAGGCAGAGTGCTTACTCCAATGAACGACAGCTGATGTTTCTTGCCCTTGATTGTACCCTTACTGCCGAGCCACAAAGAGACCCTGACGAGTTTATTGAAGTCCTTACCATGTCTCCGTCTGATCTTCGTCAGATGATGCTTTCTTCCGGGGATACTTCTTTCAACAACATTGATGCAGCTTATCTGGCGATGGAACGCATGAGGGTGTTGAATCTTTTCCCCACTCAATTTTAAAATCACTTTTCTATGCAGTTACGAGCTTTTTCTGAAGAAGATTTCTCCGGGATGGATCGATTTTTTCGGATGAACCTGATCAATCAGCTGAGTGGACCACGCAGTGCTTTTCTGGTGGGGACAGCAGATCGTTCCGGAAGTACCAATTTGGCACTGTTTAATTCGGTAGTCCATGTAGGAGCCAATCCTCCCTTACTTGGGCTTGTGTTCAGGCCTCATACCGTCCCTCGACATACGCTGGAAAACATCAGAGAAACGGGGGTGTTTACCCTTAACCAGGTGCATGTAGATATGATTGAAGCTGCTCATACATGTTCTGCGAATTATTCCCGCGAGATGTCCGAATTTGATGCCAGTGGTTTGATTGCTGAATACCGAAAAGACTTTCCGGCTCCTTTTGTAGCAGAAAGCTTTGTCAAGATGGCCATGGTGCCGGAAGAAGAACACTTGATTGCAGCAAACCAGACGATCTTCATGGTAGCAAAAATTGTGGACCTTTGGGTAGCAGAAGATGCTGTCGAGGCGGGCGGACATCTCGATGAAAAAATTACCAGGCCGGCTGCTGTTATGGGCCTGGACACCTATCTTAGTACAGAACAAATCATGAGATTGGGCTATGCCAGACCCTGAAAAAATGCAAAATAAAATATGGAAGATTCTTTCGTGAAGGTAGCATTGGTGCAGTATGCGCCGGTACTTTTTGACAAAAAAGCGACCCTGGATAAGATGGCAGACTTGCTGGAAGAAGTCGGCAAAGAAGGGGCCGACGTTGTCGTTTTTCCTGAAGCCTTTATCCCGGCCTATCCCTGGGCCATGAGTTTTGGAACGGTTATCGGCAGTAGGAGTCCGCAGGGCAGGGATGCGTTCTTACATTATTGGGAAAATGCAATTCGCATTCCGGGACCGGAGACGGATCGGATCGGATCGCTGGTCAAGAAAATAAGTGCGGTGACGGTTGTCGGAGTCATAGAAAAAGATCTGACGGGCACGCTGTATTGTACCCTGGTGTATTTTGATGCAGATGGCAGTTTACTAGGCAAGCACAGGAAATTGAAGCCTACAGCAGCGGAGCGCGTCATCTGGGGGGAGGGGGATGGCACAGACCTGCAGGTTCATGATACTGCTAAAGGCAAAATTGCAGGACTTATCTGTTGGGAGAATTACATGCCCCTGGCCAGATTTGCACTTTATGAGCAGGGAGTAGAATTGTATTGTGCCCCTACGGCAGATGCGCGAGATTCCTGGCAAGCGAGCATGCGTCATATTGCGATGGAAGGGCGTTGTTTTGTATTGGGATGCAATCAATATGTGACCCTGGATATGTTTCCCGAGGCTTACCGGGAAGAAGTTTCCGCCAAAGGAGAAATTCTTTGCAGAGGGGGCAGTGTAGTAGTCTCCCCCCTGGGAGAAGTACTCGCAGGGCCTCTGTTTGATAGGGAGGGCATTTTGTATGCCACACTTGACAGGAGAGAAATAGGAAGAGGGAAGATGGATTTTGATGTGGCAGGTCATTACAACCGTCCTGATGTATTTAGTTATGAATGGACGAAAGGGAAATAATATTGTCCCCATGAAACCAAGTTGGCTTTAGTTTGGTTTCATTTTGTATTATCGGAAAAATAAAAAACAAAATATCATGGCAAGACGAAACTTTCTTAAATCAAGCAACCCCTTTCTTAGCGAAAAATCCTTGATGCGAGGAGGAAGTTCCGGAGGATTTGCCGGTATTTCCACTGACCGCATGACCGTTGCCGGGGCAGTCAATAAAACCCTTTTGCTGGCAGGAATTATGTTGGTAACTGCAACGATCGGATTTAGCAATGCCAACCCCTTGTTCATTTGGGGAGGGGCTATTGGCGGTTTGGTAGTAGTATTGATTGCCTCCTTTAAGCCAAACTTGTCTCCTGTCCTTGCACCTGTTTATGCAGCTTTGGAGGGATTGTTCGTGGGAGGTATTTCAGCAATTTATGCTGCCGCTTTCAATGGAATCATATTTCAGGCGGTCACACTGACGCTTGCGGTATTGTTTATGATGTTGTTTGTATATAAATCCGGGATGATTCGGGTGACCGACAAATTTCGCAGAGGAGTGGTAATGGCGACGGGAGCCATCCTGGTAGTGTATCTGCTCAACTGGGTTTTGTCGATGTTCGGAGTAAATATGCCTTACCTCCATGAGGGCGGTATGTTTGGGATAGGCATCAGCCTGGTTATCGTAGGGGTAGCAGCACTCAATTTATTGCTTGATTTTGACGCTTTCGAGAAGGGAGAGCAAATGGGAGCCCCTGCATATATGGAATGGTTTATGGGGATGGGTTTGTTGATTACCCTGGTGTGGTTGTACGTAGAAATATTGAGATTGATCGCGATGTTTAGTTCTAACGATTAAGCTCATTGAAGTCCGAATGGACTTTGGTTCTTTCGGACTTGTTCAAAATAAAACAGGGCACTAAAGCTGATTGCATAGTACCCTGTATAACCCCAAAAAACCAAATGAAAACAATCTACATATGAATATTCTTCGTATGATTTCTCAATTGTGTGGCTGATAGCCATTTTATCTTTTGCAATAGGTTTACACTCATTTGTGCCTTACTTCTTGTCAAATTTAACAGATAATTAAGGATCAATTTAATAAAAAAAGGACAATTGTGACAGGGGAAAGTGTATGATTGCGTCACGAAGAAAGGTTTAATTGTCTGATTATTAGATTTGTGTGTTTTTTACACTTGTATATTTTGTTATTTTTTTGCGGCAAAAGCAAACTTAGTCCCTCCTTTATTTGGCAAATAACCCTCTTGACCTTGTTATTGTTTTGATTAGAGGGGTTTCTGGTGCAAAAACAGACTCTACGCGCCAACAAATATTATTGTAACTTTAGTGTCAAATTATTTTTTATCTTCAAAAGCAATTCATTTTGGCTAAAGTCAAAACCATTTTTGTTTGTACCGATTGTGGCAGCACTTCACCCAAGTGGATGGGTAAGTGCCCGGCTTGCGGTGAGTGGAACACCCTTCAGGAGGAAGTGATGGTACGGGATAAAAGTGTACCTGCTACGGTAAAGGCCGGTGGACAATTGTATCAGCCCAGTCAGCCCCAGTTGTTGTCCGATATTGCTACGGGCCAGACCCGCCGCTTGATCACCCCGGACAATGAATTTAACAGGGTGCTGGGCGGAGGTATTGTGCCGGGGTCCATGGTCCTGATAGGAGGCCAACCCGGAATAGGGAAATCTACGCTGTTGCTTCAACTGAGTTTGCAGCTGAAGCACAAAGTGCTGTATGTTTCAGGTGAGGAGAGTGAGGAGCAAATCAAAATGCGGGCAGAGCGTCTGGAAGGCAGACAGGAGGATTGTTATATTCTTACCGAAACAAACGTAGAGCGCATCTTGAATTTTGCGTCCGAGCTCAAGCCTGATTGTATCATCATTGATTCTATCCAGACTGTTTCATCTGGCGAGCTGGATGCAGTGGCGGGCAGTATATCCCAGATCAGAGAATGTGCTGCGCTTATCCAGCGATTTGCCAAAACCAGTCATATACCGGTATTTATTATCGGTCATATCACCAAAGACGGCAATATTGCAGGACCTAAAATCCTGGAACACATTGTTGATGCGGTCTTGCAATTTGAAGGGGACCGGCATTATACCTATCGCATCCTTCGAACCATAAAGAATCGTTTTGGATCAACCGATGAGATGGGTATTTACGAGATGCGGGCCAGTGGCCTTCGGGAAGTAAGCAATCCTTCGGAATTATTGCTGTCGCAAAAAGATGAGGATCTGAGTGGCTCAGCCGTGGCTGCTACCATGGAAGGCATGCGCCCCATGCTCATCGAATGTCAGGGCTTGGTCAGCAAAGCGGTCTATGGCAATCCTCAGCGGACTGCTACCGGTTTTGAACTCAGGCGCCTGAGCATGCTGCTGGCAGTGCTGGAAAAAAGGTGTGGCCTGCCCTTCGGGATGAACGATGCTTTTCTTAATCTGGCAGGAGGAATAAGAGTCGATGATCCGGGGATAGACCTGGCCATCGCGGCAGCACTTATTTCTTCTCTTGACAATACCCCTATTCCGGGAGATACCTGCTTTGTCGGAGAAATTGGCCTTTCCGGGGAAATTCGCTCGGTCAGCCGCATAGAACAACGCATTCAGGAGGCGGGGAGGTTAGGCTTTAAGCACATATTCTTGTCGAAATACAATGTTAAAGGATTGGGAGGAAAGCAGTTTCCCATCACTTTACATCCGATTGGAAAACTTGATGAACTGATCAGCGGTCTTTTTCGCTGATTTTTTCAACATTCATTCCTTCACTATGTTACAATTTACAAATTCCGGTTTGTGAAAGATTTTCCAGTGGTATTCTTTGACGGACAATGTAATCTCTGTAACAGCTCTGTGCAGCTGCTTCTCCGACTGGATAAAAAAACATTGTTTAGGTTTGCATCTCTTCAATCGGCTTACGCCAAAAAAGAACTGAGCAAGTGGCTGGGAGAGGAGCATTGGCCTGATTCCATTGTGTTGCTTGCCGACAACCAAGTGTATGTACGCTCTGATGCCGTGCTGAAAACAGGTTGGCTATTGGGAGGCTTTTGGAAACTGTCCGTAGTGGGGTATTTGTTGCCCCGATCTCTTCGGGACTATCTGTACGATCGCATAGCGGCCAATCGCTACCGCTGGTTTGGAAAAAGAGCTGCTTGTATGGTTCCTACGCCTGAGCTGAAGAGTAGGTTTTTAGGATAGAAGTTATCTTCAAAATACATTTCACCATTTAAAATCCAATTACATGATTACTCGAAGGGGGTTTCTGTCCAACGCTTCCATGGCTATGGGAGCTACCTTGTTGTCAGGACAACAGGGGCTGTTGAAAAATCTATTTCCGTTTGCACATGACATGCATGTTTTGAGGAATAATGTCGGAATCTACCTTGACAGGGGAGGCTCTATTGGCTGGATGATAGAAAAAGACGGGATAGTAGTTATTGACACTCAATTTCCTGAGCAGGCTGCCAATTTTATTGGTCTTATGAAAGAAAAAGAAGATCGCAAAGTGGACATTTTGTTCAATACACACCATCACGGAGATCACAGTTCGGGCAATATTGCTTTCAAGGGACTGGCAGACAAGCTGGTGGCACATGCCAATTCCAGAGCCAATCAGGAGAGAACCGCTGCGGAGCGCAATGCTCTGGATAGCCAATGGCTTCCGGATACGGTGTTTGAGGAATCCTGGAGTCAGAAAGTGGGTTCAGAAACCGTCACAGCCAGGTATTTTGGCCCCGGCCATACCAATGGGGACAGCGTTATCCATTTCGAAAATGCCAACATAGCTCATACGGGTGACCTGATGTTCAATCGCCGTTTTCCCTATATCGATAAAAGTTCGGGAGCATCCATAGAGAATTGGATCAGTGTATTGCAGCAGATTCGCAATACCTATGACAGCGACACTTTGTTTATTTTCGGGCATGGGAAGGTCAATGAATTGAGCACCGGGAGCAAGGAGGATCTTCAGGCTTTCGAAAATTACCTTGAGCAGTTGCTGAATTATGTCAAAAAAGGAATGGCGGAAGGGAAAACGGCGGATGAACTTGCTGCTGTAGCTTTTATTCCGAATGCTCCGGAATGGACAGGAGACGGGATCAGGCGCAGTATTGATGCTGCGATGATTGAATTGCAGGGCAATTAGGAGCAGTGTAAAATTATCGGCTTTCATCCCCGAAAGCTTCAATTTTCTGTGTATTTTCGCAGCGCTTTTTAAACTTAGAAGCGTTGCGACGCTATTCAAAACCCTGTGTTTATGGATTCCAAACAAGACCTGCAGCAAGGCATAGACAGCCGCAGAACCGTGATAGCTCAATTGATAGACAACCCGAAAACAGGCCAGGAGGTCTGGGTAATGGGTTGGGTAAGGGCTTTCAGAGGCAATCAGTTCATTGCGCTCAACGATGGTTCTACCATCAAAAACCTGCAAGTTGTGGTTGATTATGAGCAATTTCCGGAGTCTTTGATCAAAAAGATTACCTTCCATGCTTGTATAGCAGTCAGGGGAAAGGTAGCGGAGTCTAAGGGGGCAGGGCAAAGCATAGAAGTTGTGGCTGAAGAGTTGGAAATTTTTGGCGCAGCCAATCCGGAAACTTACCCTTTACAGCCCAAGCATCAGACGATGGAGTTTTTGCGCGAGAAGGCGCATTTCCGCATGCGTACCAACACTTTCAGTGCTGTTTTTCGAGTGAGGCACGCTGCCGCTTATGCTGTGCATAAATTTTACAACGACCGCGGTTACTATTATCTCCACACGCCGATTGTTACCGGAAGTGATGCGGAAGGGGCGGGTGAGATGTTTCGCGTAACAACGTTGGATCCCAAAAATCCGCCCATGACGGAAGCTGGGGCAATTGATTGGAGCCAGGATTTTTTTGGCAAAGCTACCAACCTGACTGTTTCCGGTCAGTTGCAAGGTGAAATAGGCGCTCTTGCATTGGGTAAGATTTATACCTTTGGACCTACCTTCCGGGCTGAAAATTCAAATACCTCCCGTCACCTGGCTGAATTCTGGATGATTGAGCCGGAAGTAGCGTTTTTCGATATTTACGACAACATGCAGCTGGCAGAGGATTTTGTGAAGTATGTCATCAGTTATGTACTGGAGCACAATGCCGATGATCTTGCCTTCCTGGATCAGCGCATCAAGGATATGGAAAAACAAATGAAGGCACAGGATCGAAGGGAGATGGGCTTGCTGGAAACCCTGAATTTTGTCGTTTCCAATGACTTTGAGCGCATTACTTACACCGAAGCTATTGAACTGTTGCACAACTCTACTCCTTACAAAAAGAAAAAATTTAAATTCCCAGTGGAGTGGGGGTCTGACTTACAGGCTGAGCACGAGCGCTGGTTGGTTGAAAAGCACTTCAAAAAGCCCGTTATTGTCCGCAATTATCCGAAAGACATCAAGGCGTTTTACATGCGGCTAAACGATGATAACAAAACAGTTGCGGCTATGGATGTTCTTTTCCCGGGTATTGGTGAAGTGATAGGTGGATCCCAGCGGGAGGAGCGTACAGATGTGCTATTGCAGCGAATGGCAGAGATGCATATTCCTGCTGAAGAGTTATGGTGGTACCTGGAATTGCGCAATTTTGGAGGTGCGCCTCACGCAGGTTTCGGCCTTGGTTTTGAGCGTATGGTCCAGTTTATCACAGGTATGGGGAATATACGCGATGTGATTGCTTTTCCTCGCACACCCGGTGTAGCAGAGTTTTAATTGTGGGATTTTGACAATAATTTAGCAAGGCCGGTATTTTCTTGTGTACAAATGTGTTATCTTTCAACAGGAAAATACCGGCTTTATGAAAGAACCTACCTGCCAAATCAGTTTTTGGGGACAAATGAGGAGTTTTATACCTCACCTCAATCCTCGCGACTTCCTACAGTCTGTACAAAATTGTCCTGATGCCTGCCTGCTAGATGTTCGAACCCCTGAAGAATTCAGAAAAGATGGCCTGAAAAATGCTAAAAACCTGGATTATCTGGGAGCATCTTTTATTGACGAACTATTGTCTTTGCCTAAAGATTCCTCTTATTTTGTCTATTGTCGTTCGGGTAGGAGAAGCTTGCGGGTATGTACGCTCATGCACAATTGTGGATTTTCAAAGGTGTATAATTTGGATGGTGGGTTGGCTGTGATGTTTGAAAAATAGAATGATTATTTGTGTAATCTTATTTGGTCGGAAAGAATAAATAGCACAGAAATACACGTCCAAATTTTATTCTATTTTGTATAATTTTAGTACTTTTCGTTTTATTGCCTTATAAAAGAATGATTATGACGGAATCTACCTCTTGGTTGGATATAATAAGTCAGCCCTGGTCTTGGTATGTATCAGGGGCTGCCATCACCCTGGTTGTTTTTTTGAACAATTGGCTGGGTAAGCGTTTTGGGATTTCGGGCTCTTACGAAGTTGCCTGTAGCTTACTGGGAGCCGGAAAGAAAATTTCTTTTTTCAAGCGCGATTTAAAGGGAGATATTTGGATCATTGCCTTTGTACTGGGCAGTATTTTGGGAGGTTACATTGCTTCACAATATTTGACAAGTGATCAGGCGGTAGTTATTTCTGAATCGACCATTGCTTACCTCAACGAACTGGGCATTGCTTATCCCGATGCTGATACCAGGGGGTTGGGGATGGTTCCGGATACCATTTTCAACCTTTCAAGCCCGAAAGGAATATTGCTTGCTGTTTTGGGTGGCTTGCTGGTAGGTTTCGGCTCGCGTTATGGAAGGGGCTGCACTTCCGGACATGCCATCAACGGATTGGCTCACTTTCAGTTGCCTTCTTTGGTGACAGTAATCGGGTTTTTTATTGGGGGTTTGTTGATGGTACATTTTATTTTTCCCTGGTTGAATGCGCTGTAAGCTAAGAGCCAAACCCTTCAATACAGTGATTTAGGAAGACTTAAACTTGTAAAAAATGAAATTCAGGCATCTCTTATTTTTTATAGTGGGTATATTTTTCGGCATTGTGATGTTCAAATCAGAAGTAGTATCCTGGTTTAGAATACATGAAATGTTCAGGTTTGAGAGCATTCATATGTATGGAGTGATTGGAACAGCCGTAGTTTTGAGTGCCATTATGTTTATCCTGTTTGAAAAATTCAAATTCAAAAATCTGGATGGGAATTACCCCAAATACGATCCGCTACCATGGAATTTCAAGCGCCATATCATTGCAGGAACCATATTCGGACTGGGTTGGGGTTTGCTCGGAGCATGTCCGGGGCCTATGTATGTGCTTCTGGGGAGTGGCTATGGTATATTCCTGATAGTCGTTCCCTCGGCTGTTGCCGGAGCCTATTTGTATGGTTTGGTCAGGGACAAGCTGCCTCACTGATCTGAACGCTTAAGGCTTTTGCTTGCTTGTAGGGGCAATTTATCTGGAGTCTTGCCTCATTCAGATTCTCCTTTGTGCAAACCTATGCGATTTTTGCGCGAAACTCGAGTTTAAGGGTTTCACGCATAGTTCGAAAAGCATATCTTCTAATAATCAAGATAAGACCGCTTGCTGAATAGTTACGAATAAGTTAAGTAACATTAAGGATTTGCTAAAACAGCGAGGGGTGACTCAGGTAGCGAAGAGAGTGAATTTGTGTTAAAAATTGATTGTCAATAATTTGTAAATTATTTTTTCCGTCGGAAAATATCAGTCATGATACGTAAGTGATGTTTGTTACGGAGCAGGGAGGGTTTTATCCCCACCTTTGTTTTAAACAAAAACTCATTATCATGAAAGCAAGATATTTCTTATTCAGCGCATTACTTCTCGGATCAAGTTTGTTCTACACCAGTTGTGAAAAAGACAAGGCACAACCTGATCCCTACCTTGAAGTGGACAGTGATGGCAACACCCGATTCAACAACAACCTACAGACCTATGTAGATGACCTCCCTGTTGAGGATTTGAATACAGGAGAGCTTGCGTCCCTGGCCTATATCAGAGAAGAAGAAAAACTGGCACGTGATGTTTATACAGCATTGTATAGCTTATGGTCCAAAAATGTATTCAACAATATCAGTGGCAGTGAAGCTACTCACATGGGGGCAGTATTGGTATTGCTCGATAAATACGAATTGGAAGACCCGGCTGCTGGTACAGACTATGGGGTTTTTAACAATCCCGAATTGCAGCAGTTGTATGATGATCTTTTGGCTTATGGCCAGGTGAGTCTGGTGCAGGCTCTGGAAGTGGGAGCTACCGTAGAGGAAGTAGATATCATTGACATCCAGACGGATTTGGATGAATTTGTAGACAACCAGGACATTGAAATGGTTTATGAAAGTCTGATCAAAGGTTCCAGAAATCACCTACGTTCTTTTGTACGAAACCTTGAACAAGAGGGTATAACTTACACTCCGCAGTTCCTCGATCAGGCAACTTACGATGCTATCATTAATGCTCCCATGGAAACAGGGAACTAATTTATAAAATTGAACACCATGAAAACGATCAAAAGCTTATTGCCTGCCTTTCTTCCGCTCTTATTATTGCTGCCATCGTGGCAAATGAACCCAGCTTTGGATGCTGAAGAAGCGACTTGGGTGGCCATGTTGGAAGAAGAAAAGTTGGCGCGTGATGTGTACACTTATTTTCACGACAGCTACAATCAGCAAATTTTTGCGAACATCGCAAGCTCTGAAAACCAACACATGGATAAGGTAAAGGCCGTATTTACCGGAAAAGGATACGAGCTTCCTGCCAGTGTAGCGAATGATGAAGCTGGTAAATTTACAGTTGAAGCCATTCAAAAGTTGTATGATGAGTTGACTACGAAGGGAGATGTTTCGCTTACAGAGGCCCTGTCCGTAGGTGCCTGGATCGAAGAAAAAGACATATTTGATCTGAATGCGATGATAGCTACGGAGGAAGATGCCGAAGTAAAACAGGTATTGGGAACTTTGCTAGAGGCTTCTCACAATCACATTCGGGCATTTTCCCGACAATTGGGAGGGGATTATATACCGCAGATCCTGTCTGCTGAAGCATACAACGAGATTCTTGGTCAGGGGAATGCAAAAGGCATGAGTCATGGCAAGGGCAAAGGCCAGGGAAAAGCCATGGCGGGCTGTTCGGGTAATTGTGGAGGAAGTTGCAAGGGAGGAAGTTGTAAAGGTGGTGGATGCAAAGGAAGCGGCAGCCATTGAGTTGAGCGAAATGAAAAATCAGGTAACAAAAACCCTCATTCAAATAAAGTTGGATGGGGGTTTTGTTTTAGGGCGAAGATTTTTGTACTTTCCCTACACTATAGAAACTTATAATTAACATTATCAACCAACTCTTTATGAAAAATCGGGTCGTAAAAATCGTTGTCTATGCGTTGGCGGGCTTTTTGGTCATTGCTCAATTGTTCAGAATTGATAAGACCAACCCTGCGGTAGATGCATCAGTAGATTATCTGGCAACTGTGGAGGTACCTGCTGAGGTCTCTCAATTATTGAAGGCATCTTGTTATGATTGTCACTCCGACGAGACGGCTTACCCTTGGTACACCAATATAGCGCCGGTTTCCTGGTGGATCAAAAAGCACATCAACGATGGGCGAAAGCACCTCAATTTCTCTGTTTGGGGTACCTATACAGCGAAGCGAAAAGCGCACAAAATGGAAGAATGTTATGAAATGGTAGAAGAAGGTGAAATGCCGATGGCTTCTTATACCTGGATGCACGGAGATGCTGCTTTAGACGATGATCAAAAGGCACTGCTGGTTGATTGGTTCAAAAAGCAAGAGGCAGCTTTTAAAGAGTAAGACACCAAAAAACGCATGATATGCCATTCAAATTTCGAAGCCTTCTGCTGTTGTTGATTGGAGTGCCTTTGTTGCTCCTTCCCGATACAGCCATGGCGCAAAAAAAGCTTAAGAAAAAACGCATCGCCGTTTTTACATTCAATGACATGTCCCGGTCCGGGTACTTTTGGTTTAATCAGCAAACCATTGGGGAAGGGCTGAGTGATATGATTGTTACAGAGCTTGTACAATCAGATCAATACACGGTACTGGAAAGGGATCGCTTGAACGATTTGCTACGCGAACAAGATCTGGGAGCTGCCGGAGTCGTAACGCCTGAAACAGCAGCTGCTATGGGGAAAGTGTTGGGAGTAGAACTCGCTGTATTTGGGTCAATTACAGAATTTGGACACAAGGGTTCAGGTACAGGAGTCAGCATCCCTGCGACTGGCATCAGGGTAGGAAAGCAAACCGCTGTGACTGCGATTGATCTTCGCATTGTAGAAACAGGTACCGGGGAAATTTTAAAGGCAGAGAGTGTGCGTCGTGAAAAAACGGCCTTGTCAGGTGGAGTGAGGATAAAAAATTTCCGCTTTGACAACAAGGATCAGTTCGATGGGACGCTGGTGGGGAAGGTTACCCGCGAAGCGGTAGAAGATGTGGTAGCTCTGCTCAACGATGTAGCGGAATCTACTCCCTGGTCAGCCAAGGTAATCATGATGCAAGGGGACCAGGTTTACATCAATAGCGGAGCGCAGGATGGGGTTGAAGTGGGCGAAGAGTTTGACGTTTTCCGTGAAGGGCAGACGCTTATAGACCCCGATACCGGATTGTCGCTGGGTTCCATCACTACCCGGATAGGCAGGATACGTGTGGTCGATGTGACCTCTATTGGAGAGGGCAAAGCCGCCATTTGTACAGTTGTCGAGGGTGGCGACTTTGAAAAGGGCGATATTGTAAAAGAAAAAGAGTGATATCAAGAGAAGATGCCTTCTGAAAGGTAACGATCTCCCCGGTCGCAGATAATTGCAACTACCAGTGCCGGGTCGGTAAGTTCTGAAAGTACCCGCCCGGCAGCTGCGACGGCTCCTCCACTGCTCATTCCGGCAAATACAGAAGCCTCTTTAGCCAGTCTTTTCATAGTGGCAGTAGCATCCTCCTGACTTACATCTACAATTTGATCTACCCATTCTCTTTGGTATATCCGGGGAAGGTATTCCGGAGACCAGCGCCGGATGCCGGGTATGTTGGAACCTTCTACAGGTTGCACTCCAATTATCTGAATAGCAGGATTTTGTTCTTTCAGGTACTTCGATACTCCCATGATGGTTCCGGTTGTACCCATAGACGATACGAAGTGGGTGATTTTACCATTGGTATCCCGCCATATTTCAGGGCCGGTTGTAAGGTAGTGGGCCCTCCAGTTGTCGTCGTTGGCAAACTGATTGAGCATGAAAAATCCCTCGGTAGCCATTTCTTCTGCTAATTGACGAGAATATTCTATGGTTTTTTCTTTAGGTGTGAGGATGACTTCTGCTCCGTAGGCTTTCATGGTGTCGATGCGTTCCCGGGTAGAACCTTCGGGCATGATGAGGTGCATTTTCAGGCCGTAGGCATTGGCTATCATAGCCAGGGCTATACCGGTATTTCCACTGGTGGCCTCTACCAGTTTGTCACCCCTTTTGATTTCTCCCCGGTCCATTGCTGCTTTGATCATATTGTAGGCTGCCCGGTCTTTGACGCTTCCTCCGGGATTTTGCCCTTCCAGTTTTCCCAATAGCCGCCCCTGTGCAGAGGGGAAAAGCATGGAGAGTTCTGCGAGAGGGGTATTGCCAATTAATTCGGGAATGGTAGCCATGTTTAGGATTTTTTGATTTTTTGTGTAGTAAAAGCTTCGTAGTAGATGCGGGAAGCAGGAGGAACACTTTCGGTGAGCCATACGTTGCCACCGATGATGCTGTCATGCCCGATAACGGTTTGTCCGCCCAGAATGGTTGCTCCCGAGTAGATGACTACGCGATCCTGGATGGTAGGGTGACGTTTCGTTCTGGCCATTTCTTTTTTGACGCTGAGTGCGCCCAGCGTGACGCCCTGATAGATTTTGACATCGGTTCCAATTTCCACCGTTTCTCCGATCACGATGCCTGTTGCGTGATCGATGCAAAAGCGCTCGCCAATTTGTGCGCCGGGATGAATATCGACACCGGTTTTGGCATGAGCATATTCTGTGAGGATTCTGGGAAGGAGGGGCACTCCCTGTCGGAAAAATTCGTGAGCTATCCGGTAAACGGCTATCGCCAAAAAACCGGGATAGGTTCTGATGACTTCTCCTGTGTTGACTGCTGCCGGATCCCCCTCCAAAATGGCATTGGCATCTTTTATCAGTTTGCTGCGAATGTCAGGCAGACTGTCCAGAAAAGCATCTTCAATTTCTTTGGCAGAGTGCTCCATTCTTTCCCGGAGGAATTCCAGGATATTGTACAATTCGAGGTTGAGGGCATTGAAGTGTTGTTCCAGAGTTCTGGAAGAGGAGTAGCGACTGTCGGAAAGTTCGGGAAACAGTAGTTTCAACAAACCTTCCAGCCATCCGTACACCATAGAAGGAGGAGGCATGGGGTCTGTAGCCTGATGAGCTCGAAACAAGTCGTCTATAAATGATTTTCGCATATTATGGATCAGTTACAATAGTTTTTCACCCCGTTCACTGCTCACTGTTCACCGCTCACCGCAGGGCTATTAATTTGCTACAAAGTTGATAATTATGCCATCTCCTTGCGGGGTTTTTCTTTGCGATGGATTTCGCCCCGGGGGCATAAATAGTTCATTATTGCCAAAGGCTAAAGGCCAACCGTTCACTGCTCACTGTTTACTGTTGAGGACCATGATTATTGCACCTGCTTCGGGGTTTGGGGTTGTTGTGCATCTATACGATGGGTTGTCACCCACCGCTGGGGAACAAGGGTATTCGTGACCGATAATCCTTTTGACTCCTGGGACGGAACGTATCAAGGCAAGCCCGTAAACCCTGGGGTTTTTATTTGGAAAATTGAATATTCCTGCGAAAATCAGGAACGACTGACTTCTGGAACGGTCACCATTCTTAGATAAATGACATTTTTAATTAAGAGGCTGTATCAAAAGACAAACTATTTCATGTCCTTCTGATACAGCCTTTATTTTTTCCCCCTTGTCCCAACCCACCTCTACACATCAATACATCGTATAAAAAATTGGCTTTCGCCAAATAATAGCCTGTGGGGGAAATGAAATTGAAAATGGACAATTCCTGATTCGAATTCAATCCCTTTTTTATTAAATCTTGCCTTCGTCAAATT
>JALQTV010000080.1 GCA_023268675.1 Saprospiraceae bacterium
ACCAGGATACCCTTAAACCGGATATCATCCTTCAGGCAGCTTCTCTGACAGAGCATTTTAAAGCAGACATGCACTTCGTTCATGTTTCTGAAGACAACAGTACTGAAGCACTCGAAATAGAGAGCCACTTGTTCGATACCCTATTCAGGGAAAAATTCCCCGGCATTTCTATCAACTTTGCTGAGATCAAAGGAAATACTGTAATGGAAGGACTTTTGGAGTATGCCGATAGCCAGCACGTAGATTTGCTGATATTCGTTAGCAAACATCGAAATTTCTGGGAAAAGATCATCCACAAAAGCGCAACACGAGAAATGGCTCTTCACAGCAAATTGCCCATGCTGGTTTTCCACACAAAGTAGTTTTTGACCGCCTCCCCCTCTTCCTTTTTAGCGCAAGCTGCTTTCTCAGTACACGACTGCTGAGAAAAATCACTTTATCAAATTAACTTTTCTCAGCAACTCATTTTTGCCGTCAGGCTAATTTGATAGTAATTCAAAAAACCAAAAAAAGGAGGATTTATGTCACTCATCAAATGGAAAAACACAGATATCATTCCGTCGTTTTATGAAATGATGGAAAGTTTTTTCAAAGACGACGGAGATTTCTTCAGTTCTTCCTGGAAATCTACCAGTCCCGCGGTAAATGTTTCCAAAACTGACGACAGCTACGACGTAGAAGTCGCCGCTCCCGGATTGAAAAAAACTGATTTCAAAATCGAAATGGAAAATGGCTTGCTCCATATCAGTGCTGAGCAAGAACATTCCAATGAGGAAAAGGAAGACAATTTTACTCGTAAAGAATTCAGCTACCAGTCTTTTAAACGGACGTTTCACCTGCCCGATGATGCTGAAGAGCACAATGTGCAGGCTGCTTACGAAAATGGCCTGCTCAAAATTCGCATTCCAAGAAAAGCCATAGTGGAAAAAAGCAGTGTCAAAAAAATTGACATCCAATAGAACATCCTTCTGCGAGGGTGGGATACCCCTCGTAGAAGGATCTAAAATTTAAATTATGAACCCTAACACCGCCATTAGAGAAATTATGACCACCCGATTGATGACAGTCAGTCCGGAAGATACCATCTACAAAGTTCGGGAGATTTTCAGTACCAATGCCTTTCATCACTTGCCGGTTGTCGAAGCAGGTCAGAAGCTGGTTGGAATTATCAGCAAAGAAGACCTCAACAAACTCGATCGGCTGGCTACAGTAGAAAACCTAAGCTACGATTACGGAGCCAGGGAGTTCAATCACTTTTGTGCCCGTGACATCATGACAGAGTATCCTATGCAACTGGATCCCGATGATTCTGTTGGTTTGGCAGCAGATATCTTCCTGGCCAATAAGTTCCACGCCCTTCCTATTGTTGAAGACAATGCGCTCATAGGATTGGTCACTACACACGATTTGCTCAAATACAGCTTTGAATCGCCCCTGACAAATGAAATAAAGATCTACTAAAACCCTGAAAACAAACTACTCATGCTCGATACAAGTATTAAATTGTCTAAAATCATGTCCTCTCCGGTCATTACCGTCAACATCAAAGACAACATGACAGTCGTGCGGGATATCTTTGAACACAACAATATCCACCATATTCCCGTGCTGGATCCGCAAAGGAAGTTGGCCGGAATCATCAGCAAAAGTGATTACCACAAAATACTGCACAGTCTTACCTTATTCAAGGCCAATAAGTCTGAAGAATACAACAATGCCGTGTTGCAATCCTTGTTGGTAGAGGATGTGATGACACAACAACTGGCATCCCTGGGAGTAGAGGACGACATCTCTACAGCTGCTGCCTATTTCAGAGAAAACTTATTCCACGCCATTCCAATTGTGGACGAGGAGGGCAAATTGACCGGCATCGTTACTACTTTCGATTTGCTTAGCTACGCCTTCAATGATTCTACTGCTTAGAAAATCATCCCTGGGGCTGAAGACAATATTTGAATTAGTTACCAGAAATAAAACCCGAAGCCATGAAAAAAATACTCTTTCCCACAGATTTTTCTCCCGCCGCTGATCATGCCTTTATTTATGCCTTGCAGGTAGCGGCTGCCATCGACGCAGCTGTTTTGGTAGTTCACATTTATGAATTGCCCAACTTGAAAAAGAATCTGCCCAATACCATCAGAGAACTCTACGAAAGCATCGAAAAAGAAGCTTACCAGGAGTTTCAGGACAACCTTCCCCATTTGGATGCGATCGCTGCTCACCATCAACTCAGCCATATCCCCGTTTCCTACAGCCTCAAAGAGGGAGATACGCTGGAAACCATCGACAGGATAGCAAGGCAAGAGAAAATTGACTTTATCATCATGGGTACCAAAGGAGCCAGTGGATTAAAAGAAGTTTTCATTGGCAGTGTGGCCGCAGAAATCATGGAAAATGCACCCTGTCCGGTTATGGCCATTCCTGAAGAAGCGGTTTTTGATGGCAAACTCGATCATATCGCATTCACTACCGACTTCAAAGAAGAAGATACCGCTGCGCTAAAAAATTTACTCCACTTTGCTTCTACTTTTTCTGCCAAAGTTTATTGCATCAATGTGGATATCAGTCATACGGAATTTTACCTGAAAAGAATGGATCAGGTCAGAGCAGATTTTGCCGGCACAACAAACCTGGAATGCAGAATGCTCAAAGGCAGCTCCATAGAAGCAGCTGTGACAGACTTCATGGAGGAGGCTCATATTGATATTCTTGCTATGGTAACCCAAAAGAGAAACTTCATCCAGGAACTCTTCCATTACAGCCAAACCAAGCAAATGGCCTACCACTCAAAGGTTCCTGTCCTTGCTTTGCAGACACACTCCCTGTAAGCACTCATCTAAAGCAGTTGCAATCGTAGAAAGATACGTTGGACATTGGAAGCTATCTCATCATCCTATTGATTAGAAAATAACACTGAGATAGCTTCTAATTTTTTTGAAATATCGTGGACGTACCACAAACAAATACTACAATATATCTTCATATTTTTGCGAAAATTCGCGCACAATTAATAAAAAACGATTATTTTGATGACAAAAATCACCAAATGGCTACAAACGGCTGATGAAAAAAGTGCTAATCATAGAGGATTCCCCTATGGTGCTGGAAAACATGGCCGAATTTCTGGAATTCAAAGGCTATCGCACCTTCGTTGCCAATAATGGCAAGGATGGTTTTGAACTAGCCAAAAGTGAAGTACCCCATGTGATTGTCTGTGATGTAAAAATGCCCAAAACCGATGGATTTCAGGTGCTGGATTTACTCAAAGCAGACACATGCACCTGCAACATCCCTTTCATTTTCCTTTCTGCCCTCTCTCAAAAAGACGATATGGAACGAGGGCTCAAGTCTGCTGCAGATGCTTATATCATCAAACCTGTAAGCATGGATTCACTCATTCAGACCATAGAATCATTGATCTCCTAATCGCTCTTCTCCCTCAATCAGGTACTCGCTCAACAACCCAAAATACTCTTGCATTTCTTTCTGATAAGCACTCACCTTTTCAGTATCTGAAGCATGCTGTGCAGCCTGAATGCTTTTGACCTTGATTCTGACATTGAGGCGATATAACTTATAGTACAACAGCAAATCCCTGTCTAACGGCTCGCTTATGGCTTCGATATCATCCAGATAGGCCTGCAAAAGCAAGTCCGACAAATCCTTGCGCCCTAAACGCTCCAGATCCATGCACAAAAAGGCAATTTCACTGAGCACGTCCACTTCTCTAAAGTGGCGGTTGAACTCTATGCAATCAAAAATAATGGGAACTTCTGTCAAAAAAATATTGCCCGAATGCACATCACCGTGGACATCCCGAACCCAGCCCAGCGCATTTCTTTCTTCAATGCGCTTTTCCAACCGGGTCAGCAATTGTCCGGCTACCCCCACCATCTCCTGTATGCCTTCGGCAAAAACATCCCCTGCCAGTTTCCTTACCATGGGAACTACCGTCGAAATGTCATCAAAATCCTTTTTCAAATCCCGTGCAAGCGGTTTTTGCGCTGCGATTGCAGCACTTTGGTGAAACGCAGATAGTTGTTGAGCGATAGAAAGAATATGCCGGTTCTCCACTTTTCCAGCTTCCAGAAGCACGTCCATCTGCAGTTGGGGGTCAATGCGGTGCATCAGAACAACAAACTCCGTTGGTACTTTATCCGGAAAGTTTGCCACAGGGCCCTGAAACCAATGATCTCTTTCCCGGTAGAGGGCAATTACTCCCAGGTATATATCAGTAAGACGGCGATTCAGGCGCACTTCCTCCTCGCAGAAAAAAGCGCGCTTTTCAAGGGTGGAAAAGTCCAGAAAACCCAGATTGACCGGTTTTTTGATTTTGTAAGCAAAAGCGCCGTGCAGAACAATCCATGCACCGTGGGTCTCTATACAAGTCGCCGTAGGATCTGATTTTTCCCTCTCCAGAGCATTCATCCAGGATTTAATCTCCTGATATTCCATTGCTTTTCTTTTGCCTCAAATACCGACAAGCTTTTTCCAGCATGTCTTCGAGTTTGAGATCCGAAGAATTCAGCGAATGATAAGGAATATTCAGGGGCTCATACTCCTGCTTGACTTTCCGGTAAACAGCGAAGTCGGCCTCGGTATAGGGCCGTCTGCGTGAAACGCGCTCCCTGATTGCCCCTTCATCCGCTTCTATCAAGAAGAAAAACAAAGACAGGTCAAATCTGTTTGATAAGTTGATGAAATCCTCTCTGTGCTTCTGAAGGTAGAAAGTAGCATCTATCACAACTGATTCTCCTGCACGAATCCAGGCTTCCACCTGTTGCTGCATCAGTTCATACACTTTGCTTTTCGTATCTGCGCTGTAGTCTCCCAAAAGGCCATTCATTGCTCTCACCTCGTCGCTGTTGATATGTCTGATACCCAGTGATTCGGCAAGCGCTTTGGCGAAGGTCGTTTTTCCGGATCCCGGCAAGCCTCCTACCAATATCATTGTCTTATTTACTGAAGGTTCTGTTTTTATTTCAGGCATGGAATACCAGTAGAGGAATGGAAGTATGGAAAGTCATCGCTTTGGTGTTGCTTCGGTGGAACAAGCGTTCCCAGAGTCGTCGTTTGGGAATGTACATAGCAAGCACTTGTATCTCGTTTTCTTCGATGTAATTATCCAGGCCCTCCAAGACAGAAGCATCGCTGACAACGGCGTAAGTAGCATCACTTATCGGATAATCCTCAACCCTCAATTCCACATCCCTTTCTGTACCTGTTTCCTTGACCACATGTACCACATGAAGTTTGGCTCCGGAGCTTTTAGTAAAACCCAGCAGGTCCTCCAAACCGGTATCCATCCCTTTGGACCAATCCATCGCTTCCTCTGCAACCGCATAAGCAATCGCCTCCACGCTCTGGTAAACAGCCCCAGCCGGAATAGCCATTACCGGGCAATGCGACCGGGTCATCAGGTCCGTACTCACGCTTCCCAGGAACTTTTCCAGGCTGTTTCTCTCTCCGTGTGTACCCATCACCACCAATGAATACGCTCCATCACGGGTAAGGTCTGATATTTCCAATCCAATAAAAATACCATAAGCTTTCAACAAACGTCCGATCCTGTCTGTCTTCAAACCTGCTGTAAAGTCTCGGAAATATCTGTCTACTTCGGCTTTTTTTGCTTCCAGCAATTCATCTACTTCATGATAAGGCACCGATGCTGCCTCCCGGGCTTCCAGGTGATAAATATGAATCAAATCGACCTGTGTATCCCACGTATCGGCCAGTTGGAGTGCATACAACAAGGCATTTCGGGAAACATCAGAAAAATCAACAGGGCATAAAATCTTTTTCATGGCAATTATTCTGGATCTTTGAAATTAATGCTCAATACAGGCACGTTGGCATGGTTGACGAGAGCCTCCACTGTACTGCCGGAAATCATCCGTTTCAAAGGATGTTTGCCTCGATTGGAAAGTGCAATCAGGTGCGCACCTGTTTTTTTAACTACCTGCCTGACTCCAGCGTCTATAGACAAATCTCTCAGATAGTGCAAGTGGAAAGTAAAGGGTCGGGCTAATCGCCCAAAAGCTTCCATTCTATTCTGAACCTCAGGATAAGGCAACCTAAAGAAGGGATCAGCCTGAATATATACCAAATGGATTTCGGGGTTGAAATACCGCACAAAATCTTTCAGCAATTGAAAGGAAGGCATCGCTTCCTCCGAAAAATCAGAGGCAAAAACCACTTTATCCATGTTTTCCACCATCGGTTCTTTGAGTACCAAAACAGGACAGGAGGCGAGTCGTACGACCTTTCGTGCCAAGGTCCCTAAGAAGAATGCTTCTTTTCCACTCGTCCCATGCGATCCCATTACAATTAGATCGACCTCTAATTTTTTGGCGTAGCCCAAAATTCCCTGTGGCAGCGACTCAAAAATCACCTCCAAATGCATCACTACTTCCCGAAAATTCCCGGACAATACATTTAACTGCCAGCTTGCCTCCTCTGCCATGGCTTCCTGGTAAAGCGTCAGATTTTCCGCAATTTTACCCTCTTCTTCTATTTCATCACTCTTTTTCAATACGTGTACCAAAAAAACTTCAGCACCTGCCTTTTTGGCCAATACAACAGCGGCCTGCAGCGCCATGGCTGCAGTCGGGGAAAAATCTGTAGGCACCAAAATTCTTTTCAAAACACTCATTTTTTAGGACCAATCCTGGCTACTATATTATTCGGCGGGAGCTCCCCTTCTATTTTGATCCGCCAATGACCAGTCGTCGGTAGAAGTCGTCTGCAACCACAAATCACCGGATTTGCGAAAAACCTGTACGTTCAACCCATACTTTTCCAGGAACTCTTTCTCCAGGTTTTTGACCAATTTGTGTCCGTCTATGCTGAGTTCGCCTTCAGCATGTACGCTGCGCACCTCGGCTATGGTCTTGTCGGTGTCCAGTAAAGCCCTGTCGGGAGAACCCATTCCCTCAGCGTGTGCATCCTTATAAAATTCTATTTTCAGAAAAGGAAATTTTTCGGAAAACTCTGCCTGTACAGCCTTGAGTGTTTTATGGTCTGAAATGATCATGATTCGGGCGTTTAATTGATTAAGAGATTGTATTCAATTTAAGCAGGAGGGTTTTAGCTTTCACTGACTGATGACAAGATCTTTTCTGATAAAAATCAGCGAAAGTTGCCGAAATCAAGCTCTAACCTTCTTTCCAAATTTAATCCAAAAGCACAAGGATTACAAACAGCTGGATTAGGTTCTGAGTGGATACAAAAAAAATTGTATTTTTCTGAGTACCCTTTAGCTCGATTTATGAAATTATTGTACAACCCCGTATTTCTCGACCACCACACCGGTATGCACCCGGAAAGCCACCGCCGCTTGCAGGCTTTTAACCTCCAGTACTCCAATACTTCGCGGGACGGCACTCCCTATCTGGAGCTCGTACATGGTCCTGCCTACATACAAAAAGTAAAAGATGCCTGTATTTTTTCAGGCATGCTGGACCAGGATACGCTGACCTCACCGGGGACTTATGAAGCTGCTGTTTATGCCGTTGGGGCTACAGTAGAAGCATCGGAACAGGGAGATTTTGCCCTGGTAAGGCCTCCGGGGCACCATGCCTATCCGAACAAAGCAAGTGGGTTTTGTTTGTTCAACAACATTGCCATTGCCACCCGAAAGCTGGTTGCTGAAGGCAAGCGTGTGCTAATTTTCGACTTTGACGGACATCTGGGAGACGGTACCTCCCACATATTTTACGATACCGACCACGTCATGTATTGGTCATTGCATCAATATCCCGCCTTTCCAGGACATGGTTTTGTCAATGAAACAGGGACGGGGAAAGGAGAGGGGTTTACGCTCAATGTTCCGCTGCCACCGGGCAGTGGTGATGATATCTTTTGGAGAGCTATAGATTCCTATTTGCCCATTGCAAAAGCATTTAACCCGGATGTAGTGGCTGTTTCGGCAGGATTTGATGCCCATCAGCAAGACTTATTGCTGGATTTGCGGCTCACGCTCCCCACTTTCTACAAACTTGGAGTACTGATACGCACTCATTTCAAGCAATACTTTGCAACTCTGGAAGGCGGATACAATACACAATACCTGCCCGCTGCCGTTTATAATTTTTTGGATGGCATCAATGGAGCCGCAATGCGCTTTGAAGAACGCGAAACTGAAAGCGAGTTCAAAGTTTGGGACACCTTCGATATCAATCTGAACTCAGGCCTTTCCATTTTGTCTAAATTTTGGAAGCTCTAAGACTTATGAAGCGATCACTGGACAAGATATTTTACCCTAAAACTGTTGCTGCCATTGGTGCTTCCAACAAACGAGGCTCTATTGGCTATCTGCTCATGCAAAACCTCAGCAATGCGTCCTTCAAGGGTAAAATCTATCCGGTCAATCCAAAATACAATCAGATTCAGGGCTATATGGCCTACCACAAAGTGACAGATATCCAGGATCGCATAGACCTTGCTGTCATTGCCACTCCGGCCCGGACGGTTCCCAAAGTCGTCCGACAATGTGGCAAAGCGGGTATAAAGGGAATTGTCGTATTATCTTCCGGGTTCAATGCGGAAGACAAAAACCTGGAAGCCGAAATCCTTGAAAGTGTAAAAAAGTATGGCATGCGCATGATTGGCCCCAACAGCCTGGGCATCATACAACCTGCTTTGGGATTGAATGCAACCTTTGCCCGACAGTCTGCCCTCCCGGGCAAAATTGCCTTTATCTCTCAAAGTGGTGCCATCTGTAATTTTATCCTGGACTGGTCAAAAGAAAACAATTTTGGCTTCAGCCATTTTGTATCGATAGGCTCTATGTCAGATACCGGATATCATGATCTTATTGACTACTTTGGTGCGGACGGTCGCACTGCCTGCATTGTAATTTATATGGAAACGCTCACCAATGCGCGTGCCTTTATGAGTGCTGCGCGTGCCTTTGCGCGCTCCAAACCCATTGTCGTCCTGAAACCCGGAAAAAGCAAAGAAGGAGCCATTGCAGCTTTGTCTCATACAGGAAACATAGCCGGCGCAGATGCCGCATTTGAGGCTGCATTTAAAAGAGCCGGCATGGTAAGAGTAAATACGGTAGCTGCCTTATTCAATCTGGGGCAAGCCTTTGCCATGCAACCTTTTCCCAAAGGCAATCGATTAGCCATTATCAGCAATGCAGGGGGGCCGGCTATTCTTGCTACCGATTACCTGATTCAATCCGGGGGACAGGTAGCACAGCTATCTGCAGAGCTTCAAAAACGTATGGAAACCCTCCTACCCAAATCCTGGACAGGCAAGCACTCTCCGGCAGAAGATACCGGCGTACAAGAATTTGCCTCTTTGATCGAAGATACCCTCAAACAAAAGCATGTCGACGGAGTGCTGGTGATACTGACCCCACAGGCAGACAATCAAGGCATTGCTTTGGCCAAAGCCATGACCGGGTTTGCCCGAAAATACCCTGTAACGCTGTTGGCCTGCTGGATGGGAAGCAGAGAAGTAAAAGAAGGCAAGGACATTTTGGAGGCCAATCAGATCCCCGTCTATCGCTTTCCCGAAAGTGCCGTAGAGGTATTCCTTAAGATGTACCAATACAAGCGCAATATTGATTTGTTGTACGAAACACCTGGCAGTATTCCCCATGCATTTGGGCCTGACAAACAACGCGCCGCTGCGCTTATCCAACAGCACTTACGCGAAGGACGTTGTCAACTTGACCAGCGTTATGCCATGGAACTCCTAGCTTGTTATGACATTCGGGTAAACCACGGCATACTGACCCGGGATGCAAACGAAGCAATCGGGGCTGCTGATGAAATAGGCTATCCGGTAGCCGCCAAAATTGCCTCCCCCGATATCCTCCACAAAACAGAAGCAGAGGGCATACGTCTCGATCTAAACACTCCTGAAGCCGTTGAAGCAGCCTTCCATGGTATTTTAGAACGCGTGAAGATAACCGTACCACATGCAAAAATTGAAGGAGTTGTCATCGAAAAAATGTGTACCAAGCGGCACGAACTACTTATCGGAGCCAAGCGAGACGAAGTATTTGGACCCCTCATCGTATTTGGCATGGGTGGTATAGCTGTGGATATTTTCAATGATCAGAATGCAGGTATTCCTCCGCTCAATATGGCACTTGCGCGACATCTGATTCAGGAAACAAAAATCTATTCCCTCCTGAGAGGCTACCGAAAATTGCCGGCGGTACAAATTCGCGACCTGCTATTTTTATTGTATCGCTTCGCCTACCTGGTTATTGATTTCCCTCAAATCCTGGAAATTGACATCAACCCCTTTGCCATAGACGAGCACGAAGGAATTGTCATTGATGCCAGTATCGTTTTAGACGCTCACTATGATCCCGCCAAAAGCAAGCCCTACCAACACCTGGTCATAAGCCCCTATCCGGTACAGTACATCAAGTCAATCACCCTTCGCAACGGCCAGCAAATTACGCTCAGACCTAT
>JALQTV010000081.1 GCA_023268675.1 Saprospiraceae bacterium
AGTTTACAGTTCACTCCCAAGCACATTATCGGCAGAGCAAAGGCAAAATATTATCGAACCAATTCACCTGAGCTATTTCCTTGGCCTTGCGCAAATCCACACAAGCCTCTGCAAATTGATTGGAGTTCATATAAGCTTGCCCCCGGCTCAACAAGAAGTTGGCGTTGTTGGGAAATAAATTAACTGCTTCCGTCATTTTTGCTATTCCTTCCTCTGTCTTTTCTTCGTTGTAAAGCGCAATCCCCTCATTCAATGCCTTGACTGCCCTATCGTAATTGGTCACAACTGTCTTACAGGCCTCCCGTTCCGGAAAAAAAGTCAGCGAGATATCATAAGCTGCAGGCACTGCTCTCCCCTCAAATGTTGCTACCTCCCACTTTCCGAAAGTAGAAGTCGCTGCCTCCGTAGCTGCAGACCAAAAGTCAAACCCCAGGTCGGCGAAATCAGTAAGATCCAACACCCTGACTCTGCCTTTCGGCCCTACCCATAGCTGAATGTCAATATTTCCGATCAGGCAGCTATCCTGCCAGGCCTCAGGATATGACAGTTTGCTGTTCAAATGTGCGCTCAGCGCTTCTTCCCCTCCTTGAAACTGTAAGGGAGTATCATATTCTGTATAAATCGTGTCAGTCCCAAAAATGGTATACGGGGGTTGTTCTTCCAGTTTGAACTTAATAGGCAAGTTATACCGACACCTGACGATTTCACCATCTTTTTCACCCGGGATCCAGGCAATACCGGCACTATTCATCAGGTTGACCACCCGCACCGTTTCCATACCGCAGCCTCCGCCAATGTCCTTAAGCACTTTTGCGTTGCTCAGGGAACCATCTTTTTCGACAACAAAACTCACTACCACCGTACCCTCATTGCCATTTTGTCTGGCTTCAAAAGGGTACATAATATTTTGATACATGAACGAAAGCAATTGCTGTTGGGCACATTGATCCTTGAAAACGATGGTCGTATCCAATTGCTCACATGCAGGAAAGCGAGGCATCTGTGGCACAATTTCATAGATAGTGGTATCCTGGCTCTCCTGGCCCCGGAGCGGAGACGTGAGGCCAATGACAAACAATAATAGGCTCAAATACTGCAAGCTTTGTGTCCTGATCATCTTTTTTGATTTTAAAAAACCAAAAATAGCGAATCCATTGCCTTTTTTGTGAAAAAACTGCTTAAAGGGACATTTATCACTTGTGCCAAAGGTCCAAATTTTGCCTATTTAAAGTACTTTAGCCAGGCAAAGTGGAAAACGTGACAAACCAAATTTATGAAAGATAAGATACTGGCTCTGGAAGCCAAAGCCATGCAACTGGAGCCCGGTCAAGAGAAGCGGACGAACTGGAATGAGCAGGTCCTGGACTATGCCAACCGGTTCCTCGAAGGCCTTCCCGAAGCTCCAGCCTTCCTCGACGAGGACAACAAAGGAGAAGCCCTGCTCGATTTTCCTATCCCGGAAAACCCCGTAGCTATTGACAAACTCATCCCCTTGGTAGAAGAAGCCGTAGACAAACCGGCGCTCAACCCTGCTTCCGGCAAACACCTGGGCTACATTCCAGGAGGGGGTGTTTATCCCGGAGCACTGGGAGATTATATGGCTTCCGTAGCCAATAACTATGCCGGCATTTTCTATGCAGGCCCGGGGGCTGTACGCATGGAAAACATGCTGATACGCTGGATGGCCGGCTTTCTGGGATATCCCGAAACTGCTTTGGGCAATCTGGCTTCCGGCGGGTCCATTGCCACACTGGTTGCAATTACTACTGCAAGAGACGCTGTACACCTGAAAGCAGCCATGGTCGAAAATGCCGTCATTTACCTCACTGCTCAGGTACACCATTGCATACACAAGGCTTTTCGCATAGCGGGAATGAAAGAATCAGTTTTCAGAGCAGTTCCCCTTAACGAACGCTTCCAAATGGATACCCAATATTTGCGCAAGCAAATTCAGCTCGACAGGGAGGCAGGCCTGAAACCCTTTATGGTTATCGGAACAGCTGGTACAACCGATACCGGTGCCATTGATCCACTGGACGAAATAGCCGATATCGCTGCCGAAAACCATATCTGGTTTCATGTGGATGCAGCTTATGGGGGCTTCTTTGCACTGGTAGACAACCTGAAACCAAAGTTCAAAGGCATAGAGCGATCCGACTCTATCGTAATTGATCCTCACAAGGGCCTTTTTCTCCCCTACGGACTGGGGGCCGTCATCATACGCGATGTACCTGCTCAATTCCGGGCACATTACTACCAGGCTAATTATATGCAGGATGCCCTGCCCGACAGCCACGAATACTCTCCGGCAGACCTTTCTCCGGAATTAACCAAACACTTCAGAGGCATGCGTATGTGGCTGCCCCTGCAGCTTTTTGGAGTAGCAGCCTTCCGGGCATCTCTGGAAGAAAAAGCCCTGCTCTGCCATTATTTTTATGAGGAAATACAAAAAAAAGGATTTGAAGTAGGCCCACCACCCGAACTTTCGGTCATGGTGTTCCGATTCCCGGGCAACGATGAAAGCAACCAACAGCTGCTGAAGTACATACAACACGATGGCAGGATATTTGCTTCTTCTACCACAATTAACGGAGTATTCTGGATAAGGCTGGCGGTCATGAGTTTTCGCACGCACCTCAAGGAGATAGAATTGGCATTGAAGTTGTTCGGAGACGCTGTAGAACAGCTTGGAATGCGCAAATGACAGGAGTGATATCCACAAAACTCAGACGGTCTGGCTGCAGGTGCAGTCAGACCGTCTGTTGTTTTTTTAGCTGTTCGCAGAAGCAGCTGGCTTGCTGACCTTCTTGCCTTTCTTGGGGCGGCTTTTGCCGTAAGAACCCAGGAAAATCTTTCCTTTGGTAGATCTTTTATCTCCTTTTCCCATGATATCCTATTTTTTTAGTGTAAAAATCAAGGCTGCAAAGATATAAATTTGTTCAGATTTTATTCAAGGGCGCCTTACAAATGCCTCCAACTGATCGGCAATTTTCCGGTCATTGGACAAGCGAGGTACCTTGTTTTGTCCTCCCAGCTTACCCAGGCTCTTCATGTATTCCCGGAAAGCGTCGCGTTGCAACGAACGGATTTTCAGCCCCTGCAAAATCTTTCCACTGATCAAATCTTCATAATATATGTTTTCCCTACACATCTCCTCGTCCAATAAACGAGCGAAAATCTGCATATCCTGAGGTTCTTCATCAAACTCTACCCACCATTCATGGTACGGAGTGCCTCCCTCCGGCGGATTAACTTGCGGAGCTACCGTAAACTCAACTACCTTGACCCCCATTGCTTCACTTACCTTCAACATGGCAGCTTCCACCTCTTTACCTATGACATGTTCGCCAAAAGCTGAAATAAAATGCTTGACGCGCCCACTGACAATCAGTCTGTAAGGGTTGGTAGAAATAAACTCTACCGTATCACCAATATTATAGCCCCACAACCCTGCATTGTTGTTGATGATCAGCGCATAATTGACACCGACCTCCACCTCTTGCAGGCGCAAACGTCTGGGGTTTTCCTGGAATATCTCGTCTGCAGGTACAAATTCGAAAAACAGTCCGGAATTCGCATTCAGCAAAAGTCCTCTTTCTCCGGGTACATCCTGAAAAGCAATAAATCCCTCTGATGCCGGATAGGTTTCCAGAGAAGTGACACTACCGCCTATCAATTCCTCCAATTTTGCCCGATAGGGCTGATAATTGACCCCCCCGTACACAAATACCGAGAAATTGGGAAATACTTCTTTTACGCTTTGCTTGCCCGTGCGCTCCAGCAGTCGCTCAAAATACATCTGTACCCAGGGTGGAATGCCGGAAATGAGTCGCAAATCTCTACCTGCCGTCTCATCTATGATGCGCTCCAGCTTTTCTTCCCAGTCTTCTATGCAGTTCGTTTCATAACTAGGCAGCTGATTGCTCTTGAGCCAAAAGGGTATTTCGTGATTGACGATCCCCGACAAACGCCCCGTCGGAATCCCCCCCACTTCTTCCAATACCGGGCTACCCGACAAAAAGATCACCCTGCCGTCAGCCCAGCTTCCGTTCCCGGTTCGGGCGTAGTTCAGGAAAAGGGCATTGCGTGCTGTATTCATGTGATTTGGCATGCTCTCCTGTGAAATAGGGATGTATTTTACTCCGGAAGTAGTCCCCGATGTCTTGGCAAAATACTTGGGCCTCCCCTTCCAAAGCACATCACTTTTTCCCGCCTTGATCTGCTCTATGTAGGGCTTCAGCGCCTCATAATCCCGTATAGGTACCCGCTCCGTGAAGTCTCGATAAGTTTTGATTTCTCCAAAACCATGATCCTTGCCGAAAACCGTATGCCTGGCTTCGCGAATCAGTTCCGCGAAAATGCGATCCTGGGCTGCCGTAGCATTGGCTGACCAACGATCAATCTGCCCGGCCACCAGGTGGGCTACAGGTTTGAGTAGTGCAGACTTAAATCCCATAATTTCAGGATATAGGGGTTAGGTAAACAGTTTTTCTCCTGCCTCTCGGCAAAAACACATAAAATCATAACTCTGCAGATAGCTGTTGCCCGTATAATGCTTCTCCGGGTTCAAGCGCTGCCGATGTCGCTGCATCAGTTCTTCATCTCTCGACATAAAGGTAAAAACAGTCTTGCAGACCTTAAAATACCTGGGTAGATCGTGCCCCACCGGTACATTGGGTGCAGCCAGCAATTCCAGCGTTTGGCGAAAAGCATCTGCATCATAACAAGCATAAGCTTCAGGGTATCGAAAGGCCAGATACAGGGCTATCATCTCATACTCCTGGTGATAGTGGTTGTTTTCTATCGAAACCGGATACTTTCGCTTGTACCGCGACAACAGTTCGTCACAGTAAAACACAAAGCGGTCCACCCTGTTTTCGACTGACTTTTCTTCGTTGAACAGATCTTTGAACATGGTTCGCACAAAGTCAGGTTCTTCCCCAATAAATTCCAGCATCATGCGCTTGGGTTCAAAACGTTCCCGCTTCCACAGCCTTTTCGTATAGCTGTTTTGCAGACTTCGGTCGTACATCACAGCAAAATCAGCTGCATCGACATCCCAGACTTCCTGAAAATGTCGCTGCGATTCCCAGATATACAGCCGTTCTTCAGCTGCCGGAGTAAGCAGGAATTCCTTGTACTTCGCCAGGCAAACTTCCAGTTTTTTGAGTTGCATGACTGTAATTTAAGGTGCCGGATTGGGGATGCGCTGGTGCACTGCTTCAATCTCCTGCAATACCTCGTCCGACAACTTCAGGTGGATGCTCTCTATATTTTCCCGAAGCTGAGCCATGGTCGTTGCACCTATGATATTGCTACTCACGAAAGGTTGCTGATTTACGAAAGCCAGAGACATTTGCGCCACGCTCATTCCATGTTTTTTGGCTATTTTCAGATATTCACCGGTCGCTTCATAAGACAGATCGCTATTGTAACGCGCCATCTGCTTAAACTGGTTGATCCGTGCATCCGGTGCTGCCTTGCCCTCGTGGTATTTACCGGAAAGCAACCCAAAAGCCATGGGCGAATAAGCCAACAAACCCGCTTTTTCGCGAATCGAAACTTCTGCCAGCCCAACCTCATAAGTACGGTTGAGCAAACTGTAAGGATTTTGAATGCTAAGCGGTCGCGGCATATCGTAGCGATCAGCCAGGTATAAAAAGCGCATCAAACCCCAGGGAGTCTCGTTGGATACCCCGAAATAGCGAATTTTACCGGCTTTGATCAGGTCTTGCATCACTTCCAGCACCTCCACAAAGTTTTCTTCCCAACCTTCATCGGGATCGTGCTTGTAACCCAACTTTCCAAAAAAATTGGTATTGCGCTCCGGCCAGTGTAACTGGTACAAATCGACATGATCCGTCTGCAAACGAGCAAGGCTGCCATCGATGGCTGTCATGATCTGTTCGCGCGTAAAACGAAGGGGATTCCGAATGTGCTTCAGACCCGGGGAAGGGCCGGTAACCTTAGTCGCCAGAAAGTACTTATCACGGTTTTTTCGGGCCTGAATCCAGGTACCGATAATCTTTTCGGTACTTCCCTGCGTTTCAGGCCTTCCCGGCACAGAATACATTTCTGCCGTATCTATAAAATTGATGCCCTGGTCGAGCGCGTAATCCAATTGTTCGTGGCCTTCTGCTTCCGTATTTTGCTCTCCGAAAGTCATGGTACCCAGACAGATTTTACTGACTTTTTCCTGGGTATGGCCCAATAAAGTATATTCCATGATCGGGTAATTTTTAAGGTGAAAAATCGGCTGTAAAAGTAGCAAAATAACCCGTAAGGCCAGATTTTCAAGGCAAACTATGTGCGCCGGTTCTCTTTTTTAGGAAAAATAAGTGGCGTGGCCCGTCGGTGCTTTTTGTATTCCATGGCCTTTTCGTGGATGGAAAAAGCCCAGCCGAAAGCCTCTGTATGAGCTTCCTGCACATCTGTCCACCGATAACGACTGGTAATCGACAGCAATTGGGATTTTATGCGAAAAGCATAATGCTTTTGCCCCCTGTTGTCTTTATACCACAATAAATGAATCACTATGCTCTGCTCTGTAAAAAAATTCAGCAACCTCTTGTGATCGCGAATCTCCTCGCGCCAACGATCCGGGTAGCGAACCTTCAGTTGGTCAATACAATCTTCCAGAGCAAGTGGTGTTCGGGACTGAATCTGTTCCCACCAGTTACGGTTCATCATGGGGATAGTGTTTTCCCCATAAATATAAACAAAAATTACTATTTTAAAACATTTTGTTTTAAAATAGTTTTCAACAAAAGAACCCGCCGCTGCGGGTTCCTCAACGAAGAAATAAGAATGCGACTGTCTTTGCGATCATTATTATAACAAGCGACGGATTTGTTTCCTCAAATACCTGGCTTCCATGTAGTGATCGGCATTGGAGTTTTTAGCAAGAGGCGTCAAAAAATCTCGGCAAGCCGCAATTTCTCCCAATTGCAAGAGACACAAAGCCTGGTACCACAGTGATTGCTCGGAAGTAAAATCATTGTTTGCCACAGCCGGCATCCGAAAATACTCCAAGGCCCGGAGGTAATCTCCCCTGCTCATCAGCGCACAACCTGCAGCCAACAGCAAGTGAGGCTGAACACCGGTAATGGACGAAAGGTCCTCCGGCAACAAAGCAACCGCCTTTTCATAATCCCTTTGGAGATAAGCCTGCTGGAATAACTTCCATCCTGGCTGATTTTTTTGTACTCCCCTGGTAATACCCGGTATGGGATAGGGAACATAGTACTTTTCAAAAAGCTGTTGAGGGGAAGGCTTTTGAGAATACCAAAAATACCCCGATAGACAGAAAGCAAAAAAAGCGGCTATAGCGCCTGCTTTTTTAAAATAGGTCCAAAACTGCCTTCCAAACCCACCCGTTTTTTTGCGAGCGGCTAGCATAGCAGTAATTCTTTGCCTCAACTCCCTCCTTCCGTCCTCGCGAATGGCTTCCACCAACTCTTTGTAAGCTTGAAACTCAGCGCTCAATTCCGCATCTCTACTCAACCTTTCTTCAAAGGCAATTTTTTCTGCTCTCGTCATCTTTTGAAACAAATAATCATCAAATGATTGAATGTCATTTTTCATAGTCTTCTTTTGGGAAAGTGCTCCTCTTTTTAGTTTCAGCGCAAGCCAACTGCCGGAGCAGCTGCATACACCTGGATTTTTTATTCTTGGCTACCTGTGCGTTATTATACCCCATCCGTTTCGCAATCTCAGCCATAGACAAACGTTCAAAATAGTACAATCGAAGTATCGTTCTGCAGTCTTCATTGAGCATCGACAGTAATTTCATCAATTGTGCCCGTGACTCAGGCAGTTCATAATGCAGCGGTTCTTCCGCTACTTGTATCGTCACCGCCCGACTGCTTTGTACAATTTGATTTTGCTGACGCAACCTGCGCAGCTTCTTAAGCCAGATGTTCTTAGAAATACCCAGTAAAAACCCGGATAACCTTCCATCCAATACAAAACCAGGCTGCCTGACTTTTTCATATAAAATGATCAATGCCTCTTGAAATACATCCTCCGAGTCTTCTGTTGTACCTCCGTTTCTGAAAACATGCCTCGCTATTTCATTATAATGCAAATCATAAATCTTACTCAAAGCAAGGTCATTTCTCCAACGCTCTGCAGACTTTAGATCATCCAGTATCGCGTAATCATCTAGTTTTTTCATAAGGGGTTGCAATAAAAGCATGTATCTCCTTAATTCCACAAAACAACAAAAGGTAACCACCAGTCAGATATTTTTTACAAATGGTTACCTTTTATTTTGAAATGGAACGATAATAAGAAAACAAACCCCTGTTTTATTTGTCACTAAATTATCTTATCCTGAAAAATATGATGATTCCATTATTTTATTTTAATTTATTATACACAATAGGCCTTGTGTTATTATCCGGTGGTGAAACTACATGTGCGGCAACCCTGCCGCCTTCGGCTAAAAGTATTTCCACACAAAAACTTTCAGACGAATTGTTGAATCAAACAATGGACTTATTGACATCAGGATATAAACACGAGGAACTTACCAAGTTCAACAGTCTTCTCAAACAGTTGAAAAGTGAAGCAATCCCTAAACAGAACTTCCAGTGTATAACAGCATTTTCACGCGAAGCCCTGGACTTACTCCAAAATATGCCATACAACAGCCCTGGTACTTCGCGACAGCTACTCTTCCTTTCTTTTGAATTTAGCAAACTACATACAAGCAGCATCATTCAATCCAGAGACAAATACAAGGCCATTCCTTCTCTGGAAAGGACGCTGACTTTCGCACATAACATTCTCCAAACGAGCCCCGGAAAACGCAGCTCCCAAAAAATATTAGAAGATTCATTTACTTTGCTCGAAGCGTACAAAGTTTTACAGGGAAGGGGAAAATCTCCCCCCACACTACACACTATTCAAACACAACTGCTGGGTTCCAGACAGGCTTTACTGGAATATTTCTGGGGCGAAGAGCAGCTGTTTTTACTCGTTTTGCAACCTCAAAAAGCCAATTTACAACGAATCCCCTTAAACAAGGAACTGCACAACAACCTATCCTTTGTATTAAACAATCTCCAACACCTTGATACTGAAATTGACGTACAGCAATACATATTTGCTTTAAAACAACTCTCTGATAGCTTGATCCCTGCTACTGATCGTGCGCTGTCGCGAAAAATCAATGAACTGATCATTGTACCGGATGGCCCCCTCTTCAACCTTTCCTTCGATGTGCTGCTACAAAATAATTTTACAGCCACTTGTCTATACAGTTTAAAGAAATTGCCCTACCTGATTCGGTATTATGCCATTAGTTACGTCCATGCTGCAAGTTTCCTGTCCGTTTCAAGAAAAAATCCCACTGAGAACAATATACTGTTTGCAGGATTTGCACCGGTTTTCAATCCGGAAAGCGAAATACCTTCAATTGTTTGTGGCAATGAGATTGATCCTGTGGCACTAAATTGTAATGTGGGCGAAGTAACAGCCATTAACCAGTACTTTCCCGGTAAAATACTAGCAGGACCTCAAGCCAATTTAGAAAACCTTGTTCGATACAGCAAACAAGCTACCATACTCCATCTGGCAACTCACGCCTGCTATCAACACGAAAATCAAGCTTTTGGAAAATTACATTTACAGGATGGCGTACTCTCGGAAAAAGAGTTGGAAAACATCAACTTTTCTGCTGATCTTCTGGTACTGAGTGCCTGTCATACCGCTCGCATGCACAGTGAAACTCCAGGCCCGGCTCATGCACTGATTACACAAGGTACCCCTGCCGTCCTGGGCAGCCTCTGGACCCTGGAGGATTGTATTGCTGCCAATCTGATGAACTGCTTTTACAAAAACTTGTCACTCGGATACAGCAAAAATATTGCTCTGAGGAAAGCCAAACTTCAATTTCTGGAAAAGGCAGACCAGATACACCAACACCCCTATTTCTGGGCGTCACTCGTTTCTCTGGGCTCTCAGCTGCCTATTGTACCACAAAACAACGACAGGCAAATCCCCGCTACTCCCCAGGCATTTCATCCAACAAAGCAAGAATTTCCAATAAATTATCAATTACAAAGTCAGGCTGAGCACCCAGCAGCTGCTCTCTGGTATGAGCGCCTGTGGTAATGCCCAAAACCAATCCGCAAGCAGCGCTTCTACCCTCTTCAATGTCAATTACAGAGTCGCCGATTTTCCCAACGGTACCGGCATCGACAATGTCCAGATCGGCCATGGCTTTCAGAATCATGTCTGCCTCAGGGCGAGGCTTAGCTACCTGGTCGGCAGTAACCAGCAAATCTATGTCGCGGCCTTCTTCCCAATGGAGTTTTGCCAATAAATCCCGGGCAGTGGCATTGTTATAACCGGTATTCAACACCACACGAATGTCTTTTTCGCGCAAGCGGCGAAAC
>JALQTV010000082.1 GCA_023268675.1 Saprospiraceae bacterium
CTACCCAGCTTGGGAAGGTATTTCATGCGCTGCTCTTCAGAACCAAATTTGTAAATAGGATACATCACCAGAGATCCTTGCACGGAGGCCATAGACCGGATGCCGGAGTCTCCTCTTTCAAGTTCCTGCATGATGACGCCATAGGCAATTTCATCCATTCCTCCTCCGCCATATTTTTCGGGCAGACTGGGACCAAAAGCTCCGATTTCAGCAAGGCCTTTGAATAAGTGGACCGGACATTCTGCTTTATCAGCATAGGCTTCTATGATTGGACTGACCTCTTGTTTTACCCAGGTACGCACGGCATCTCTGGCCAATTTGTGGTCATCACTCAACAAATCGTCTATGTTGTAGTAGTCATGCCCCTGAAACCTGTCTTCCTTTACTTGTGTTTTCATAGACCAAAATTTTTTGGAATAACTGGTTAGGAATAAATCGCCGTAAAAGTAAGGATTTCCGTTAAAACAAGTTTTTTTTTGGCAAGAACTGCGGCAAAATTCCTGGACACTTTGCCGCTTTGCTATTTTTGTCAAATAAAAACATATACTATGGCAATAATTGCGTTGGAGGGAATGTATTTCCGCGCTGGACACGGGTTCTACGAGGAAGAACAACAAACGGGAAACGATTTTGTGGTTGACCTGTTTATGGATGTAGACATACAGTTTGCAGCTGCTGAGGATGATTTATTTCAAACGGTCAATTACGAGCTGGCGCACCACATCTGTTTGTCCGAAATGCGGGAAACTACCCGACTGATTGAGACGATTGCCTGGCGTATCAGCGAGCGCATTCACGAACAGTTTCCGACAGTAATGGGTACCCGAGTAAAAATAAGTAAACTGAATCCCCCGCTTGGCCATAAAGTGGCAAAGGCTTCCATAGAAATGTCAACCGGTTCTTTTGAAGAGGGATTCTGATAAAATAGTGATTTATGAAAATTGGAGTAATTGGCTCAGGAGCCATGGGGACTGGTATTGCCCAGGTAGCTGCGGAGGCTGGTCATACGGTCGTAGTTTATGACAAGTATCCCAAAGCGATTGAAAAGGCTGCCGGAAATCTGACAAAGGTGCTGTACAACCTGGCTGCAAAGGGCAAGCGCAGCATTGAATCGGTGGAAAGTTTGTTGGGGCGCATTCAATTCACTACTGATTTTGAGGATTTGGGCGGGGCAGAACTGGCCATTGAGGCAGTAGTGGAAGACCTGTCGGTCAAAAAGGAAGTTTTTTCTGCTCTGGAGGCACTTTTGGGACCGGAGGCCATTCTCGCAACGAATACTTCTTCTCTGTCTGTGACTTCTATAGCAGCTTCGTGCGAGCATAGTTCCAGGGTATTAGGCATACACTTTTTTAATCCGGCTCCTTTGATGCAATTGGTAGAAATTGTTCCTGCACTGCAGACTGCTCCTGAATGTGTAGAGGAAGCCAAAAAAATGATCACTGCCTGGAAAAAAGTCCCTGTTATTGCAAAAGATACTCCCGGCTTTATCGTCAATCGCGTTGCTCGCCCATTTTACGGTGAAGCACTCAGGATTTTGGAGGAGGGACTGGCTGATATTGCTACCATAGATTGGGCAATGAAGGCAATCGGAGGATTCAGAATGGGCCCTTTCGAACTGATGGATTATATCGGACACGATGTGAATTACACTGTTACAGAAACGGTGTTTCGGGAATTTTTCTACGACCCGCGCTATAAGCCTTCTTTTTCCCAGAAACGGCTGGTGGATGCAGGTTTCCTGGGTCGTAAATCAGGCAGAGGCTTTTATGATTATGGAGAAAAGGCTGTTAATCCTGAACCTCAGAAAGACGAAAATATGGGGAGGGAAATTGTCTGGCGCATCGTTTGCATGTTGATCAATGAAGCAGCGGATGCCTTGTATCTCAATGTAGCCAGTCGGGAGGATATAGATCTGGCTATGACCAAGGGCGTGAATTATCCCAAAGGTTTGTTGGCCTGGGCGGATGAATATGGCATCCAGCTTTGTGTGAATGCCCTGGATCGACTTCACGGAGAATACCTGGAAGATCGTTACCGTTGTAGCCCGCTTTTGCGCAAAATGGGTAGAACAGGCAGGCGCTTTTATGATAGAGAAAGCTAATCAACAAAGGAGGTTTGGGGACCGTCGGTTCAGACCGAATGCCCCCAAAGATATCAGGGCTTGACCACTTTATGGGTCTGTATCAGTTGATCAGATTGTATGCTGATAAAGTAAATTCCTGAAGGCAAGTCTCCGGTGGGTATGGTTTCCCGCATGCCTGATTTCATAGATTTAATAACCCGCGACTGAAGCAGGACACCACTGGCGGATAGGATGTGTATGGTCATGTCCCCGGGTTGCTGGTTTACGAACTGCAGGTGCAGTTCATTGCCAAGCGGGTTGGGGAATATACTTGCCAGGCGCGTATCAGCCAAAGTAGCTCCGTAGTCTTCTGTGGAGGTGGAGAGCGAAGCAGGTTCTACGACCGTACCCCTGAAATCAGGGCTTGCGCATGCACGGTCGCCCTCTGCGCTGCTTACACAGGCTTCAGTGCTGTAATTGAACAAATCGAGTATTTCAACATCGTCGAGGTACCATCCTTCACTTGGAATGGGGTTCTCGTCGGCTGTATCGTCATCGGATCCGTACCGGAAGCGGAAATAGATGTACTGATCCTTGTAATCGCTCAAGTCAACATAAGTAGCCGTATAATTTTTGCTGTCACCCCAGAAACTTTGCAGGTCAGGAATGGCAAAAGTATTGTAGGCGATGGCTCCGCGGTAATTGCCACGGAAGATTTTTTCAGGACTTACCGTTTCCCAGTAATCTGTTCCTGCCACGGAAACCTGCAAGATGCCGCCATCCATTCCCGGTTCTGAATTGTAGCGGTGAAAAAACCGGAGTACAGGTTGTTCTTCTGTCACTTTGTGAGCTTCCAGATTGAAAAGTACTTGATCATTTTCATTGGGGGTACCCGGAACAAACCAGGCGTGTTGGCCACGATAACTTGAAGTATCGACGATTTGCCAGATGTCAATGCCTTCTAGTGCGTCAAACAACCATTTGCCATCCCCGTTTTCCATATCGTCGAAAAAACTGCTTTGAGAACTTTGTTCGGAGCTGCTTTCCATGGCGTAGGAAAAGGTAATGCTTTCGAGGGAAAGCAATCGATCCAGCGAAATCCGCAATTGTGCTTCTTGAAGTTCAATTGAAGCTGCTCCTTTAAATGAATTTTCTAAGAAGCGGCAGCCCTCCGGAATGAGGTCTGAAATTACGAGTTGGCTCAGGTCTTCTGTTTTGTGATTGGTAAGGGTGAGTGTCACCTCTATCGTATCTCCTGCTTTGATGTTTTGGGTAACAGCTTTGTCGATTTTGAGTTCCTGGATGCACTCGGGTTTATGGTCGAAAGCTTCTTTGCCATCGTTTCGGTTAAATTGACTGCCTTGATCGGCACTCCAGCCCATCCCTCTTCCTGCAAATACTTCCCAGATGAGACATTCATTGACTCCACCATTGTTGATGATGTCAGCTGCCAGGATAGCATTCCTGCCGTCCATAAACCCGGGATTGCAATTTTGTAGTTTCAGGGCATCAAAAATCAACTGGAGAGCAATGTTGTTGCCACCGCTTCCGGTTTTGATGTCTTCATCCCACCCGTAGGAGTCTATAAAGGCCCAGTAAAGATCCCAAAGTACGCCTGTCCAAATTTCTCCCAGGGGATGTGGAGCGGTAGAACCGATGATCTGATCATAGGATTGGTCGTTGATGCTCAGGCTGGTGGAGTAGGGCAGTCTGCGGATTCCGGTGCCATTTTGTCCGCCGCGGATGACATAGTTGGCGATAGCTTTGGGCGTGGTACCGTCTTGTTCGGGCTTTTGAGTCATGACAAGTGTTAAAAAGTCACTCCATCCTTCTCCCATTTGCTCGTCGTTGTCGAGGCAACCGGAAGTAGAGGGACCCCCGGTAAGCCGGGTAGAGATGCCATGACCGTATTCGTGTACGATAATGCCGTTGTCGAAATCGCCATCGAGCAGTGCAGGGCCATTATCGGGAACTCGCTGTAGTTTTATTTTGACTTCACTTTCTCTGAGTGCCAGTCTTATCTTCTGGCAGTCGGAGGCTTTTAGACTGACCACAGGGATTTTTGGATCCGGAACTTCGGGAACGTCTGCCATACCCACGACACTTTCTTCAAAGTTGCAGATAATCAGTGCGATGGCTCCTGCGGTTTCCACTTTTCTTGCTTTTTCTTCGAAAAAACAAAGACCGCGGTTGACCATGGCGATGTTGCCCTGGACTTCATTGGCGTTTACAATGGTCTGGCAGCCTTTGTCGGAGTCTGGGGTATTGTCAAAGGCTTCTACTACCTTGCCCTCTATGGGTATGGTGTCAATAACAGGGCCGAAGCCGGCTGTACCGGTTTCCAGTTTGCCTTTGAGAGGGGCGGGTTCGATGATATCCAGTAGTTTCCCGTTTTCAGTTTCCCAAAGGTACATCTGGATGCGAGGGCTGGAGCCATCAGGCGGGGTGGTAAAGTTGGCATTATTGGTTCCCGATCCATCCTGGGCATGAGCAGATACGTAGTCGTTGCCTATCCCCCCTTTGCCGTAATTGTTCTGCTGAAAGTTACCTGCTGCTTCGTTGAATCCATAAAAGTAGGATACGTCATGCATGTAATTGTTGACATAAAAAAGCTGCGTTACGGCAGCCTCCTGGTAGCTTACAGGTTCTTTGTCAGGGAAAAAAGGAAAATCGAACTGTAAATCCTGCCCTCCATTGGGTTCGTCCCCTTTGGATTTGTCGGAGCCGTCGATGTCCAGGTAGGCATGCACGTTGTTTCCTCGTGTAATGGTAAATTCAGGTCCGTCCACTCCATTGGTATCGTGCCATCCATAAGGTGAAGCAATTCGGTCAGCAGGATTTATAAGCAGCACACGATCTCCTTCTTCCGGATTCTCCAGAGGTAGCGGAAAAACGCGGTAACTTGCCTGGTCGGCAAAGGGAGCAGCCTGCAAAACGGGTACAGCAGCGTGTGTGAGTTCTGCGTCGCAAATGACCTGGTCTTCATTTGTATGCAAATGGTCGCTGGTACAGGAAAGCGTCCAATTGTGTTTGTCCAAGACCTTTCCCGTCACTGCATCTATGCGAAATGAATAATAATCAGAGGTTTCTACAAAATCTATGGCCAGATCCCAGGCCAGCCGCAATGCTGTCTGCTCACCACGATGCACAGGGTGATACACTTTGCGTACGGTAATCGGACTGTTGGAAAGTTCTTTGTTCTCGTATACCCATACATTGGGTTCGGGTTGGCTGACAAGCTGTAGTGGTTTCCTGTTGGGTAGGAGAAAATAGCCGGCAGCTGCATTGATGGCCCGGCTTGGTGAAATGACGGGTGTCGTGGTGTTGATGGAAGTCGCAATATCGGAATAGAAGCCGTTGGTAGCATAGGCCAGTTTGCCCGAAGGCAACAAGTGAAAACCACTAATGGCATTGTGAATGTCTATTCCCTGGTAAGTCTGGTTTAAATAAACATGTGTAACCTTGTTGTGCTGGCTGGTATAAGCATCCCGAATGCGGACATTGCTGATGTCAGTTGCTTGTAATTTCCAACTAATTGCCTTTTCTTGCAGGTATCGTTGGATGAGTTCTTTTGGAGGTCCAACCTGTGACTGGGCTTTTAGGTTGGTTGAAAGGCTGAATAAGCATAGTATCATTGCCAAAAGCCTGCCGTAGGGGTTAAGCGATTGCATATTCGGATTGTTTGGTAAAGTGTTCAATAAAGTTGAATACCCCAAAATGGGAAAATAGTTGTCGACTTTAATTTAAAAACCTTTGGTTCGCACTAAAATAGTTCAAAACATTTTGATAATGCCATTATGAAAATAGAAAAACCGGAGATTATTTATGGTAAGCATCCTGTCCTGGATGCACTGGATGCGGGCCAAAATTTGGAGAAGATATTTATTTTGCAAGGTACTCGCGGGACTTTTGAAAAGGAATTGCGTGCCAAATTAAAGGGGTCAATCATTCCGCTGCAGTATGTTCCCAAGGAAAAACTCAATAAAATGACTTCCGGCAACCATCAGGGGGTAGTTGCTTATGTTTCTCCGGTTCCTTATTATGCTCTGGAGGATGTATTGCCGGGGATTTTCGAACAGTCCGGCAACCCTTTGCTGCTTTTTCTGGATAGAATAACAGATGTAAGGAATCTGGGAGCCATTGCACGTTCTGCAGAAGTATTGGGCGCACATGCGATTGTAGTACCTTCTAAAGGCAGCGCATTGATTACACCTGAGGCGGTAAAAACTTCCGCCGGTGCACTGGCTCGCATTCCCTTGTGCAGGGTTGGTTCCATGGTGAATGCCCTGGAATTGGCCAAAGAAAGTGGTGTACGGATTTTTTCAAGTGAATTGGGTGCCGAAAAGCGTCTGCAAGACTTGGATCTTAGTGGCCCGACGGCATTTATCATAGGTTCAGAAGACGAGGGCGTAAGCCCGGCTGTAGCTGCATTGGCGGACGAACCCTTTCATATTCAGCAATTTGGCACTACAGATTCTTTGAATGTATCCGTAGCAACAGGAATTATGTTATACGAGACAGCCAGGCAAAGGCACAGCGGTTGATTGAATCAACCCTATTCCAGCTCCATGTCAGAAAGGCGCATCACTGTGCGCCCCTGCTAGTGTTATACCTACAAATGCTGTAAATCTTACTCTTGCTCCCTTATTGCAGGTCTGTGATTTTGCGGATTACCTGATAGATTCTAAGGTGTTCGTTTACGTCTACTTCCCAGGGATCATGTTCCAGGTGGTTGGCGGAGATTAGTTTCAAGCGTGCTATCCGGCCCTTGCTATCCGGGATTTTCTGGACAAACTTTACCCAAATTTCACCATTGTATTTGACCGCATAGATCTTATTGTCTTTGACTTCACTGATGCTGCTGACAGCGCGACAAACTACGATATCTCCGTCCAGGATGAGAGGATCCATACTGTTTCCGAGAATGGGGAAAGCTACCAGACCATCTCCGTCCAGGCCGGGAATAGAGAAAAAACTGTTGTTTTCCTTAATAAAGCTATTGCTGACGGTAGGTCCGGCAAACGCTTCTACCGTAGTATATAAAATATTACCTTTTTTACTTCCTGCTTCTGATTTTTGGGTGTTCTTGGGTATGTCAAATCCAAAGGGCGTTCCAGTGCCGTCGAACATATAGGTTTCATTGACTCCGAACTCATTGCAAAGAATTTTTGCCTGACTATAGTTGATACAGCGTTTGTCTTCCGGATTCAGGTATGCTCTCACAATATGCCCGTAGGTGCGATTACCCAGCAATTTTTCTGCAAAATCACCCATGCCTTTTCCACCTCGATCATTTTTGACGACTTCACCCCGCTCTTCGAGGAGTTTGAAAACTTTGCAGAATCGCTCGTTTAATTGCATACGGTCTTCTCTGATCATTTTTCCTTGTGTTTTTTTGGCAATAAAATTTCCTGCAATTTAACACAAAAAATGTTAAAAACAAAAAATGTTAAATTATTTTATTGCACAAAATTTGTTTATACCCCTTGTGCTATCCTGGCAAAGACCGCTTTTACGCGGGCTATTTCTTCTACGGTATTGTAATAATGAGGAGACAAGCGGATTGCCCATTCTGCTTTTTTGCGTTCAAAATCGATCAGGGCTCCCTGTCTGAATTGAAGAGAACTGTGCACTCCGTTTTCGTCCAGTTGTTGTTTTAACCATTTGCCATCCACTCCGGAGATGGTAAAGCTGCAAATTCCACCTAAGTGCCGACCTTTGTCGAGGTTTATTATTTGAGGGAATGCAGCTAACTCGTTACGGATTAGTTGGCTGAGTTCCTGCACCCTGTCCCGGATGAGCTCCATGCCTATTGTCATAGCATAATCAACGGCTGCTGCACTGCCGAGTAGCAGGGCATAAGGTTTTTCCCATTGTTCGAATTTTTGGGCATCGCCCCGACAAACATACTCATCGGCAGCAATCCAGTTGGCACCGTGTAAATCGGGAAAGGCCGGTTCCAGCTTTGCCTCGAGGACTCGTTGTGATACATAAAGAAAACCTGCTCCCCGGGGGCCACGCATAAATTTCCGAAAGGTAGCACTGAGGAAATCACATTGAATTTTTTCCACATCCAGCGGAAGCTGACCAAAAGACTGACAGGCATCGAGCAGGTACCAGGAGTCGTATTGCCGACACAATTTTCCAATCGCTTCGGCATCCTGGATGAGCCCGGAGTTGGTGGGAATATGGGTGATGGCAGTTAGTCTGGGAGCATGCTGTTTCATCAGGGCTTCAAGTGCCTGAAGGTCAATCCCACCACTTTCGAGATCAGGTACGCGGAGTAGCTTTATCCCTTTTTGCTTTACCAGTTGCAAAAAGGCAATCTGGTTTGAAACGTAATCGTCTTCTGATGTTATAATGACATCCCCGGACTTTAGAGGTATGGAAGACAAGGCTTTGTTGTACGCTTCCGTCGCGCTGCTCATGTAGGCAATTTGTTCAGGAGTCGCACCAATACTTGCTGCTACGCTCTGATAGAAAGCACGTACTTTTTGGGCGACAGCCGCCGCAGCTTCGTAGCCGCCCGACTGAGTTTCAAGCTGCAGGTGGGCGATCATAGTATCCAGCACCTGTTTGGGCATCAGAGCGGCTCCGGCATTGTTAAAGTGTATGTTCCGCTTAGCACCCGGTGTTTCTTCTCGCCATTGACGAATTTGATTATTGCTTATTGGGTTCATCTCCGATTTTTAAAATTTTTACCACAAATACCTGGTCTCCGGTCTTTTCAAAGGATTCCCGGATACCGGTTTTTAACAATTCAAATACCAACTCGTAGGGACCACAGATTTGTGTGCTCATAGAATTGGTTTCAACTCTGATTTGATCGTAGCGATGCAGCTGCTTAATGAAATCGAGGATCAAAGGACGATAATCTTCTTTTAAGGGATAAAGACTGATGTCTACACAGGTTTCCATGATTGTTATTGGTTTTTATGAGCCAAATAGATACTGTTTTTCTGTTTTTTGTGCGTTTGCATTGCCGGGATTTGCTTTTTCGGGATTTGACAGGCACTCCGAAAGGAAGTTTACCTATCCGGATAATATTAATTATTTTTGCAAAACTTCAACGAATCCGGCGCTTATTATTTATGTCGGGATTTGTCAACAATTTTTGTTTGTAATCAATTATGGCGAAGAAAAAGCGAAAGCAGGTAAGGATTTCGTGGCGGACAGGAATCAAAGATGAGCGGGTACCCAAAATGATTGGCGTCCTGAATCTATTTTTCGGGGTGTATCTGTTCGTCGCCTTTGCTTCTTACCTTTTTACATGGCATATTGACCAGGATAGCATCATGCGCTTCTCCTGGGAAGTCTTGTTGCAGAGTGAACTGGAAATGGCCAATTGGCTGGGAAGGTTGGGAGCTATGGTGTCCAATATGTTTTTCTACTGGGGTTTCGGTCTGCCTTCTTTCGCTATTATTTTCATGTTGGGATTGAGTGGGGTGGCACTTATACAGGACATTCCGCTGAGCAAGTATTATCCGGTACTACGCAATACCCTGATTGGGATGTTGATTGCATCGGTTTTTCTTGAATTTTTATTCAGCAAGTCATCATTTCCCTGGGGCGGAGCTTTCGGTGAGGGAGTGTCGCAGTGGCTGAGAAAGTTTCTGGGTACCGTGGGCATGATCCTTTTGTTTGTTTTCCTTTTGTTTGCAGGAATCGTCTGGTACGTCAATCCAAATTTCAAGGACCTCACCTTTCGGCAGGCAGTCAATGACATTGAACTGTTTTTTCGGGAATTGATCAGCGGGCGAAAACCCCGACGTAGAACCATGGCGCCTTCGGATATGATAGCCCCTGAGATGGGGGATCCTGAGTTGTTTCCTCCTGAAGGGGAAGAACCTGAGCCCGACGAATGGCTTGAACAGGACTTTCAGATAGAAAATAGGGAGCTCGTACAAGAGCCTGACCCTGCAGAGGAGGGGGGGGAAGCTGCTGAAACAGCGCTGGAGCTCAACGATGGTTCGGATGCGGCTTCCCAGCCGGTATTGTTTCCGGGGACAGTGGCTGAAGGCAATAAAAATCACGTAGAGCCTTATGATCCCACCCTGGATTTGTCCAGTTACAAATTCCCCCCCCTGGAGTTGCTGAAAGATTATGCAGATAAGAAGTTTAATGTGGATATGGCCGAACTGGAGTCCCACAAGGACCAGATCATAGAAACCCTGCTGCATTACAAAATAGAAATTGTCAAAATCAGAGCTACCGTAGGGCCAACAGTCACCTTGTTTGAGATTGTTCCGGCTCCGGG
>JALQTV010000083.1 GCA_023268675.1 Saprospiraceae bacterium
GTTGAAGGAAAAAATTTAAACAATCTATCTGCTCCTCCGGTTGAATTGCATTCAAAACCCCGTAAATCCTGCTCAATGCTGTCCAATCTTGCCCAACTCCGATTTTTGTAGTAATTTGTCGATTTACATCCAACAAAGTACCATCTTATGGCATTAGGAAGGTTTTTCCGCGTACCCAAGCACCAGCAGTACGAATACAAACCAAGATTTTACGATCCTAAGAAGGAGGAGTTACAAGAGCGACTGGATCGCATAGAACTCATGAAAAAAGGAGATGCGGAGTCGGCAAAAGCGCGCATTGCAGGAGGATTTCGCAGAGGTTTCGAAGCTTCCGGTCAATTGCGTCGTCAAAGTGTCCTCAAATCAAACCTGATATTGCTGGCGATTGTTGTAATTTTATTGGGCATGAGTTATTATTTTCTGATATACTATTTGCCGGATATTTTGAATATGATTGAAGGCAGTCCTGCGGAAGAATTTTAGGCAAAGCAGGAGGATCAGACATCAATTTGTAAATCATCAAAGCATTATGGCGGATATCATCCAGCTGCTTCCCGATTCTATTGCCAACCAAATCGCTGCCGGAGAGGTCATCCAGCGGCCTGCATCTGTAGTAAAAGAATTGATGGAAAATGCCGTTGATGCGGGTGCTACCGCTGTCAACCTCATCATCAAGGACGCTGGCAAGACACTCATTCAGGTCGTTGACAATGGTTGTGGCATGTCGCCTCGCGATGCCCGCTTGTCTATTGAGCGCCATGCAACCAGTAAGATTCGCAATGCTGCCGATATTTTTGAAATCCGCACCATGGGATTTCGTGGGGAAGCCTTGGCTTCTATTACGGCCATTGCTCAGGTAGAAATCAAAACGCGACGCCAATCCGATGACTTTGGAGTAAAATTGCTGGTGGAAAACTCCCGTGTGCAGAGTGAGGAGGCATGTCAGATGAATCCGGGAACCAGCATTTCTGTGAAAAACCTGTTTTACAATGTACCCGCTCGCCGCAACTTTCTCAAATCCGATACGGTCGAGTACAACCATATCCTCAATGAATTTCAGCGTGTAGCCATGGCTTATCCGGATATTTTTTTCAGCATGCACCGCGACAATCAGGAGATTTACCATTTACAGCCCGGCAACCACAAATTGCGCATCAGTGCAATCATGGGCAGTCAGACGCCTAAAAAGCTGGTAGATGTGGAAGAAGATACAGATGTAGTAATCATTTCAGGCTTCGCCGGAAAACCTGAATACTCCAAAAAAACACGGGGAGATCAGTACTTTTTTGTCAACAAACGCTTTATTCGAAGTCCTTATCTTCATCATGCAGTAGTAAGTGCTTATGAAGATTTGTTGCCGGCAGATTCTCATCCGCTGTATGCCATTTTCCTGGACATCGATCCCCGGCGCATAGACGTCAATGTGCATCCGACCAAGCAGGAGATCAAGTTTGAAGATGAAAAACTGATCTACAATTACCTGAAGGTAGCGATAAGGCATGCTCTGGGTAAATACAGCATTATCCCCCGAATGGACTTCGACCAGGAGATCAGTTTCAACGAAGATCGACTCAATCAGGCGCAAAAATTTTCCGCGCCGGATACTGGAAAATCATCTTTTTCTCCTGATACGTCATCAAAGGGCCTCAGTTTTTCCGATGTGGTGCGCAACAAGCACAACCTTGAGAATTGGGAGGCTATTTATGATGGACTGACTGCTTCTTCCAATACATTGGATGAAAAACCGACGGCACCGGCTACCCTCACACTGGAAAGTTCCCTGCAGGATACTCCTGATGATGGCCCAACTCCTGTATCCGGACAAAAGGTACCGTATCAAATCCATGGCATGTATATCGTGAGCCAGATAAAATCCGGCTTCCTGCTGATAGACCAACAGGCTGCTCACGAGCGGATTCTATACGAGCGCTTCAAACAAATGCTTGATAAGAAGGTTTCTTCTGCACAACGGCAGCTTTTTCCCAAGACATTGGAATTTTCGCCCCGGGAAGCCGCTATTTTGGAAGAAATACTGGAGGACATCCGACTTCTGGGCTTTGACATCGAAGCCTTCGGCAAAAATGCTTTCTTGATCAACGGCATTCCCGACAACTTGCTCGAGCATCAGGACGAACGGGCTTTGCTGGAAATGCTCATAGATCAATTCAATCGAAATCTGGAGTTGCGCATCGATGCGGGGGAAAACGTCGCGAGGTCTCTGGCGCGTAGTGGAGCGATACGCAAGGGACAAGTGTTGGAACCTACAGAAATGCAGGCCTTGATAGACCAGCTGTTCGCCTGTGAGATTCCTTTCAAGAGTCCTTCAGGAAAAAATTGTATCATTACCTTTGATCTGGATGAGTTAGCCAGACGATTTGACCACGCCTAAATCGGATTTGTATGCCCAGAATAACAGATGTTGTCAAGCACCTCTTGTTTCTGAACATCATCATGTTCCTGATAGACCTGACTTTCAATACCAATATGCTGGCTTTGTATTATCCTTATTCCGATAATTTTATGCCGGTACAAATTGTGACCCACTTTTTTATGCATGCCAATTTCCCGCACTTGTTTTTCAACATGTTTGCGATGGTGATGTTCGGTTCCGCCCTGGAAGCACTTTGGGGTCCCCAAAGATTTTTGTTTTACTATCTGGTCTGTGCTTTTGGCGCAGCCATTCTTCATACGACTTACAGTTATATCGAAATTTCACACCTGCAATCTTTGATGGAAGCCTTCCAATCACAACCGGTGTATGAAAATTTCTGGGCTTTTTTCAATGAAACACCGCTGCCGGATATACCAGAAAATGAGTCTGTATTCAAGGAATTGAGCCGGGAGATCCGAAATGGCAACACGACTGTGATAGCGCAATCTTATGTTGAAATGCAGGAGTACCTGGAAAATAAGATGGATATTCCGGTGGTAGGAGCTTCGGGAGCTATTTATGGTTTGCTGTTGGGGTTTGGCATGAAATTCCCCAATGCAGAACTCATGCTTCTCTTTTTTCCGGTACCCATCAAGGCCAAGTACTTTATCCCTGTTTTGATGCTTGGGGAACTGATTTTGGGCGTTAATAGTTTTTCGTGGGACAACATCGCCCACTTTGCGCATTTGGGTGGGGCACTGGCAGGTTTCCTGCTCATAATGTACTGGAGAAAATTTTCGGCAAACCCCTGGTGATTAACTTTGTTATAAAACCATAACCAAAAGAAACACGGCAAATTATGTTGCAGTCCATCATTGACGATATCAAACGGGAGTATAGTTATGGCAATATGGTTACCCGCATTGTGATCAGCAATGTGGTTGTTTTTGTTGCGATCAACCTAATCTGGATCATTGCAAGGCTTTCCCATACCTGGCAAACTCCGGAGTGGTACAATTTTATTCTGCATAGTTTCATGGTCTCTTCTGATTGGATGCACAACCTTACCCATCCCTGGGCATTCATCACACACATGTACATGCACGAGGGATTCTGGCACCTTCTCTGGAATATGCTGATCTTTTACTGGTTTGGCCGCATCGTAGGGGACTTGGTAGGCAATCAGCGCGTGCTGCCACTTTATCTGATCAGTGGATTGGCAGGTGGAGTTATTTTTGCTATCACAGGAAGGCTGTTGCCTTCTGCTGCTGCGGGACCTGTATATGCGCTTGGTGCTTCTTCGGCAGTTATGGGTACGGTGGTTGCAGCCGGCGTGCTGGCACCCAACTATATCATGCGTCTATTGCTGATTGGAGATGTCAAGTTGAAATACATAGTAGCGGGCTTGGTGTTTATGGATCTTATCGGAATGGCCGGCAATGTCAATACAGGGGGGTATATCGCGCACCTGGGAGGTTCGATTTTCGGATGGTTGTTTGTATTACAGTTGGGCAATGGCACGGACTGGGCTCTTCCCGTAAATCGCTTCGTTGATGGGTTCAACAAGCTTCTGCAGGGACTTTTTTCCCGAACGCGCCGGCGGCCTAAGGTGGTTTATAAGTCTGACAAACAAAAGCCAAAGGCTGCGCCAAAAACTTCTGGTGGCGATGCAAAATCTGACTTCAATGACCAGGAAAAGATCGATCGCATATTGGACAAAATTAAGGAATCCGGCTATGATAGCCTGAGCAAAGAGGAAAAGGCTTTTTTGTTTAATGCCAGCAGAAAATAGTGCGAATTTCATGATGCTATCCCTCCTAAAATGGATCAACCTGGCTCTGGTGTTGGTTTCCATGGTAATCTTGCTTGCCCCTTATGTCAATCCTGTCTATTTTTGGCCGCTATCGATCACGGGATTGTTTTTTCCCTGGATGTTGCTGTTGCATGTCATTTTCCTGTCGTTTTGGCTCTATCATAAAAATCGTTATTTTTTATTTTCTCTGGGTTGGATTGTCATCAGCTGGAACAACCTGAGTAGCCTGGTTGGTTTCAGTATACCGGATGCTACCGATGAATCGCTGTCGGTACTTTCGCTGAACTGCCACGGTTTTATCTCTCCGCTTACAGGGAAGCCTCCTGATGCCGAAGCCTGGAAAGCATTTATTGCCAATATTGAGGAGGTAGATTTTCTTTTTTTTCAGGAATTCCCTCCGAATGGGAAGTACCCGGGTAATGGTTCGGCTGTCGCCAAAAAACTTTTTGCCAGGCACTGGCCTCACCAATATATCAATAGAGGCAGACTTGCCATTTTGTCTAAACATCCGCTTTCTGACAAAACGGTCAAATATTTCGCCAACGGCGTAAACAGATACATGATGGCCAAGGCTGAGGTCAAAGGTCAAAAAATAAACCTCCTGAATGTACACCTTCGTTCCAATAGGATCACTTCAATGGCAGATGAGTTGGCTGCAAACCCGGATATCAATGAAAAAGAAACGCTCGGAAATATGGTAGAGATGCTGCGGCGTTATAAAAACGCTTCTATCGAACGGGCAGAACAGGCAGGGAAAATTGCATCTTTGTTAGAGAAACAACAGGGGTCATTGGTGCTGGCAGGCGATTTTAACGATACACCACTTTCTCATGCTTACCATCGCATCAACACTTGGCTAATTGATGGTTTCAGGGAAAAAGGCATGGGTATAGGGACTACTTACCAGGGAAAGCTGCCTGGTTTGCGGATAGATTACATCTTTTTTAGCCCCGATTTGTTTGTTAGCGCGTATCGCCATCGGAAAACCAACTACTCTGATCATAAAATAGTGCAGGCAAATTTCCGCTTGAAAGAATAATGAGCTCAGACCGGCCCTTTGTTTGGCTGGCAAAGATGAGCTTCTTATTTTTGCGCTCGAAATAAATTTTACCATTAAATATCATCGGCTTTATGAATGCCCCACTCCAGATTTACAACAGCTATTCCCGCCAGAAAGAAACCTTCACGCCCTTGCATGAAGGCCGAGTGGGGATGTATGTGTGCGGACCTACCGTTTATAGCGATGTACACCTGGGCAATTGCCGCACTTTTGTAAGCTTTGACGTCATTTATCGCTACCTGTTGTTTCTGGGGTATAAAGTCCGATACGTAAGAAATATTACGGATGTAGGGCACCTGGAAGGAGATGCGGATACCGGTGCAGAGGATAAGATTTCCAAAAAGGCCAGGCTGGAACAATTAGAACCCATGGAAGTGGTACAGAAGTATACCAATGGCTTCCATGAGATGATGCATATTTTCAACACCCTTCCTCCCAGCATAGAACCCCGTGCTACGGGGCACATCATCGAACAGATAGAGATGGTGCAGAAGATTCTCGATAATGGGTATGCTTATATTGAAAATGGATCGGTGTATTTTGATACCCTTAAGTTTGCTGAGGGGAGTGATGTATATGGCAAATTGTCCGGCAGGGTGATAGAAGACCTGATCTCTGAGTCGCGCGACAACCTCAAAAATCAAGGTGAAAAGCGACATCCTGCAGATTTTGCCATCTGGATCAAGGCAGATGCCAGTCATATCATGCGCTGGAATTCTCCGTGGTCGGTGGGTTTTCCCGGTTGGCACCTGGAGTGCTCGGCTATGAGTACCAAATACCTCGGCGAGACTTTCGATATTCATGGAGGGGGGAATGACCTGAAATTTCCGCATCACGAAAACGAAATTGCACAAAATTACGGTGCTTGCAGTTGCCAGCCGGCACAGTACTGGCTCCATGCCAATATGTTGCTCATGAATGGTCGCAAGATGTCCAAAAGCGATGGCAATACCATCACGCCTTTTCAGTTATTTACCGGTGAGAGCGAACATATCTCCAAAGGGTACAGCCCTATGGTGGTGCGCTTTTTTATGTTGCAATCCCACTATCGCAGTACCCTGGATCTGACAGATACAGCGTTGCTGGCAGCAGAAAAAGGATACAAGCGATTGATGGAAGCCTGGAATATTTTGCAGGAACTGAGCGGGGGAGCCACAGGAAGCCTGACTACCGATCTGGAAAAAGAGGTCCAGGAAAGCATGGCAGCTGTTCACGAAGAAATGAGTGATGATTTCAATACTGCCAAAGTTTTGGCTCGCTTGTTTGAATTGGTTCCAAAGATCAACAGCCTGAAAGCCGGACATCTTTCCATGTCTGAAATCTCAGCCGATACGCTGGCTGAACTGAAGCTTACTTTCCAGTCTTTTATTTTTGATATCTTCGGACTCAAAGATGAAACTACCGGCGCTGCTTCAGACAACAACAACATCATCGATCACCTGATGCAACTTATCATTGAGATGCGTGCCGATGCCCGCTCCCGTAAAGACTGGGCAACTTCTGATAAGATTCGCGATGCGTTGGCAGAGGCTCATATTCAGCTAAAGGACAGCAAAGAAGGTACTGACTGGAAAATAGGGTGATATGGAGCTGTGAACTGTAAACTGTGAACTGCCCACTGCTCACTGTTCACTGTTCACTGCTCACTGTTCACTGTTCACTGCTCACTGCTCACCGTATAAGACACATTCAGGTCATTGAGTACGGCATCGAGAATAGGATCTTCGCCTGCTATGTAGCCCGTTTTGATTTCGTGGCCAAACATTTTACCGAAGGTGCTCCAATAGGAGGCAGTGACTCCTCCGCGCAATTCTTTGATCAAATCGTAAAGTGGGGTATCTACCTCTTTTTCTATCATTTTGATCAGGATCATACCCTGGAGTTTGGTTAATTTTTTGAGGGGATCTTTGAAATCATCTTTCAAATCCTGGTACAGATTTTTGGCATACTTGCGGCGCTTGCCTTTTCTTAACTCCTCTGTTTGAAGTTCCAGTTCGCGAAATACCTTGATGGCTTCCACGGCATAAGGATATACTTTGACCGCATAGCGTTTGTACTGGAGATACCTCTTGTATTCTGAATCATCTTCAAAAGAGCGCAGGGAGGAAACGGAAACATCTTCCAAAGTAGCTACCAGGAGCGTATCTCCGCACTCGTCAATTACGTAGGGCATGACCTGACCATTGATGGTTGTGGTGCCTTGTTGTGTCTGAGCGAGGACAGGATGTATCGCAATAAATAGGAAGAATGCCGGCAATAATCTCATATCTCATTAATTTTGTACAAAATTACAGTCTTTTGCGCAAATTCGCTTTTGCAACAGACCTCATTAACTTAACGAATCTTAGGTGCGACAAGTCCATGGAAACAAGTACTACTTTTCTCGATACCCTTGCAGAACAGATTCGCCGCGATACTTTTCTCAAACTTACCCTGAGTAAGCCGACGCAGGAAGCCGGTGATCTGAAAAATGTGTATGGGAGACTGCTTTTGGTGAAAGGAGTGCTGCACCTTTCCTTTACCCTTCGCTATGCTACCCGCGATGAGGTTAAAAATTATGGAATACCCGAAGCTTTGCTGCAGATTGATGCTTGGTTGGGGGAGTTGTTCCTGCAGGCAACGCTTTTTTCGGCGGAAGCCGATACGATTTTGACCATCAATCGCAAACGGAAAGCCAGGGTATATCAAAAAGCACCCAGTATGTCTGAGCGAAAGCCCCTGGTGCACGACCATCAGAAAAAGAGGCATGTTGAGGGTGCACACTATCTGCATGCGTTGGGCATTAGCGATGAAAAGGGGCAGGTACTCAAAAGCGGGCAGAAGAAATACCGGCAGATCAACCGTTATATTGAAATTCTGGAACACCAGTTCCGTCAGATAGAATTGCCCGAAAAACCCGTTATTATCGACATGGGATCGGGTAAGGGCTACCTTACTTTCAGTTTGTATGATTATCTCTCAAACAATGGCTATCAGCCCGAAATGTATGGGGTAGAGTTGCGGGAACATCTGGTTGAGTCATGCAATGTCATTGCCGGAGACTCGGGTTTTGGCAGCCTGCATTTTGAAGCGTCGGACATCAATCAGTTTGCCGTAGCAAAGGCCGATGTGCTCATCGCCCTTCATGCTTGTGACACGGCAACTGACCTTGCCATAGCCAAGGGCATACGCGCAGGAGCTTCGATGATTGTGGTGGCTCCTTGTTGTCAACAGCAGTTGAGACAAAATATGACGGGGGGAGAAGGAGCCTTGGCCGGCGAAATTCTCAAGCATGGGATCCTGATGGAACGGCAGGCAGAACTCCTCACCGATGGGATCAGGGCCATGCTCATGGAATCGCGGGGTTATGCTACCAAAGTATTTGAATTTATCTCTCTCGAGCATACCGCTAAAAACCTTATGATTGTAGGCGTAAAAACAGGTCAGATGCGGGATATAAGTCGCGAATTGGCGGAAATCAAGCAACAGTTTGGGATTTCGGAGCATTTTTTGGAGACCCTCCTTGAGGGAACTCTTTTGAGTTAATATTTCCATTCGGATATTTGAGCAAATATCCGGCAACTTGGTTTTTTCGCCTTATTTTTGCAGCAAAATTCAAAAGATCAATCTAAAAGAGAATATTATGTATCGTACACACAATTGTGGGGAACTCAGGATTTCAGATATAGGCAGGGAGGTAACGCTCTCCGGTTGGGTACAAACCATCCGGGACAAAGGCTTTATGATGTGGATTGATCTTCGGGATCGCTATGGCGTCACGCAACTGATTTTTACGGAGGAAAATTCCAGTGCTGAGCTGTTTGAAGCGGCTCGCAAACTGGGACGGGAATTCGTGGTACAAATCACAGGTAATGTCATCGAACGGGCTTCCAAAAATGACAAGATACCCACCGGTGAGGTAGAAATAGAGGTGCTCACGCTCAAAGTGCTCAATAGTGCAAAAATTCCCCCTTTTACCATTGAAGACAATACTGACGGGGGTGATGACCTTCGCATGAAATACCGCTATCTGGATTTGCGCCGAAATCCTGTGCAGCAAAGTATCATTTTCCGCTCTCAGGTAGCCATAGAAACGAGAAAATACCTGGCTGATCAGGGATTCATAGAAGTAGAGACTCCGGTATTGATCAAGAGTACCCCTGAGGGAGCAAGAGACTTTGTGGTACCCAGTCGCATGAATCCGGGTGAGTTTTACGCCCTGCCGCAGTCGCCACAAACTTTCAAACAGATATTGATGGTTTCGGGATTTGACAAGTATTTTCAGATCGTGAAATGTTTCAGAGATGAGGACTTGCGTGCAGACCGGCAGCCAGAATTTACTCAGATAGACTGCGAGATGTCTTTCGTGACTCAGGAAGAAGTCTTACAGACCTTTGAAGGGCTTACCCGCTACCTTTTCCGTGCTACCAAAGGCATTGAATTGCCTGAGTTTCCCCGTATGAACTACGACGATGCCATGCAGCTTTATGGTTCGGACAAACCGGATATCCGCTTTGGTATGACCTTTACCGAACTCAATGATCTGGCCAAAGGGCATGGTTTTGGGGTGTTTGACGAAGCAGAACTGGTAGTAGGCATTTGTGCTGAAGGGCAGGCAGACAAGTATTCCAATAAAGACATCAAAGAACTCACCGAGTGGGTCAAACGTCCTCAGATCGGCGCGAAGGGTTTGGTTTACATCAAACTCGAAGCGGATGGCAGCATCAAATCTTCTGTGGGCAAATTTTATTCTGACGAGGTACTGCAGCAATGGGCCGCTAAATTTGGTGCAAAGGCCGGAGATTTGCTATTGATCCTTTCCGGCGAAGCCGAAAAAACAAGAAAGCAGCTGGGCGAACTGCGTCTGGAAATGGGCCGTCGTATGGATTTGATGAAGCCGGATGACTTCAAGCCACTTTGGGTAGTAGAT
>JALQTV010000084.1 GCA_023268675.1 Saprospiraceae bacterium
AGACCTGGTAGCTGCGCTCCAATCGGGTAAGGTTTTGGGCGCAGCCCTGGATGTCATCGAATATGAGACCAGGTCCTTTGTTTCGCTCAACCCGGCTGATTTGCCCGAGCCTTTTCAATACCTCCGCCAGGCCGACAATGTAGTGCTGAGCCCCCACATAGCAGGTTGGTCCTTTGAAGCAAGGGAATCACAGGCTGCCGTACTCGGGGCAAAAATAGCAGCGGCCTTTCCCAATGATGCTTCCTTTTTTGTATAATTGCTTTTTCATTCAACCTCCTTTCCCGCATACCCTATGATCCCTGTGCTCTACAATGATCGAGATTTCGAAATCGTTTATAATATTTTCCCCTTTGCAGCGGAACAAGGGTTGTTTTTGTTGAATGCCTTTATTGTTAAGAAAGATAAAATGGGCGAGCTGGCGCACATCCAACAACGAGCTACGCCTCAGACGATCGAGAGCTTTGGAGAGCCCCTACAGGATTTTCACCTCAAAATCCTGGACATGCTGGAAGAGTTGAATCCCAAGTTTATCCTGGATCACTTCAATGTAGGGCAAAGGAAAAGCCTCCCGCTGGAAAAACTGCTGGAGGATGCAAAAGTTAAGCCCCTGATGCTACAGTTTGTCCACAGCCGCCTGGATAAAATCTTTCAACTGGCCCTGCAACATCGCCTGACCCTTGCCTGGGACATGGAAAAAAAGGCGCTGGTCAAGGATTTTATCATAAGCATTCCGGAAAATCCGCTGGAACCGCAACTGCGTTTTACCAAAATGGACAAGGGGATCAATTATGAATTCAAACTGGGATCAGAAGGCAAATACTGGAAAATCAGCAGCAAGAATGAAGTGGTGCCGATTACCAACAAACCCGCCTGGCTGTTTATTGACTATGTATTGTACCGGGTGGATGAACTCAACGGCAATTTGGTAAAGCCGTTCCGGCAAAAAGATGAGGTACTCATCCCTGAAAAGTCTGTCAAAACCTACTTCGAACAGTTTATCCTCAAAGTGGCTGCCAAAGCCGATGTGGAAGCGGAAGGTTTTGAAATCACTACCCACGACAAACTGCTCAGCGGAGAACTGCAGGTGATACGTGACATTTTTGATAATAGTTGGTGCCTGACCTGTACCCTGCATTATGAAGGATCTAGTTTTTACCTGGACGAACCCCGTCCCCAACGCCTGCATCTGAGCTTTGACGAAGACGGGCAAATCAATATCCTCAAGGTTCAGCGCGATCCGGTGGCGGAGAAAATTGTCAAACACCATCTGAAACAGTTTGGCATCATACACAAACGGGGACATACCTACGATATCCCGGTGGAAGGCACTCATCCTGATGAGGGCATTGAATGGGTGATTAAAAATCGGGCAGCATTGGAGGAGTTGGGGTTTACCGTCATTGCTCCCCTGATGGAAGAAAAGCCCGTATGCCTCCACCAACCCGTTTTGCAGCTGGAAGCAACAACCTACCAGGACTGGTTTGATATTTATGGATTGGTCAAACTTGGTGAATTCCAGATACCTTTTTTGGATATCGCCAAAAATATCAGGGCCAATGACCCTTACTTTACGCTTCCTGACGGATCTGTTTTTATCATTCCGGCAGAGTGGATGGAGAGATATCGCGGAATCGCTCAGTTTGGCAAGCGCGTCAACAACAGGCTACGCTTGTCGAAAAGCCAGTTTACCATACTGGAAGATCTGACAGAACTCCAGGCTGATGACATCATAGGGCAGCTCGATAAGGTTGAATTTGAGCCTTCTCCCCAATTGAAAGCTGATTTGCGTCCTTACCAGCTGGAAGGCGTCAAGTGGTTGATTCATTTGTACAACAACAAGCTGGGAGCCTGCCTGGCCGACGACATGGGCTTGGGGAAAACCCTGCAGACCATAGCGGCGCTATTGTATGTCAAAGAAAAAAAAGGAGAGCGCTCTCCGGCAGAACTACAAGAAGAGCAACAGTTGGATCTCTTCCAAAGTGACCAGGAAGCAGGAATCCTGAATGCTCTCAATAGCATCATCATTTTGCCTGCTTCGCTTATTTTCAATTGGGAGAGCGAGATCAGAAAATTTGCTCCTACCCTGAGCGTATACAAGCACGTGGGTAGCAAGAGACACAAGGATATCCGCTTGTTGGTTCGCTTTGACATCATCCTGATCTCTTATCAGACTGTTTTGAAGGACATAGACCTGCTCAAAAAGATAGACTACGAATACGTCATTCTGGACGAGAGCCAGCAGATCAAAAACAAAGACAGCAAGATATTCCGGGCGATCAATGAACTGAACGCCAGACATAAAATCTCTCTGAGTGGTACACCAATCGAGAATTCTCTGTCTGATCTCTGGGCTCAAATGCAGTTTATCAATCCGCAAATGCTGGGAAGTTTCAATTTCTTTAAAAAGCATTTTATCCAGCCTATAGAAAAGTATAGGGACGAAGAAAAGCGCGAGCAGCTCAAAAATCTGGTCAAACCTTATCTGCTTCGGCGGACAAAGGAAGAGGTGGCGAAAGAATTGCCCTCGCTGACGGCCTCGGTTTGTTATTCGGAGATGGATCCCGAACAGAAAAAGCTCTACGAAAAGGAAAAATCGCAGGTTCGCAACGAAATTCTGGAACGCCTGGAAGAGGACAATCCCCAACAAAAGATTCTCATCCTCCAATCCCTAACGAAATTGCGGCAACTTGCCAACCATCCGGCACTTGTCTATCCGGAGTATGAAAAGAGCAGCGCCAAATTTGCGGAAGTGATGAACCAATGGGAAACCATCAAAAAATCAAACCACAAGGTTCTGATATTCAGCTCTTTTGTTCAGCATTTGAATTTGTTTAAAAACGCCCTGGAAGAAGCCGGAGATTCTTATGCCTGGTTAAGTGGAGAATTGAGTGGCAAACAACGAGAAGAACAGGTCCGTTTGTTTCAGGAGGATCCTTCTGTACAGGCCTTCTTGATTTCAATTAAGTCGGGAGGAACAGGCCTCAACCTCACGGCTGCTGATTATGTCTTCATCCTCGATCCCTGGTGGAATCCTTTTATCGAACAGCAGGCTATTGCCCGTGCTCACAGGATAGGGCAGGAGCGGAATGTGTTTGCCCAGAAGTTCATCACCAAAGATACCATCGAAGAAAAAATATTGCAATTGCAGGAAAAGAAAACCCTGATTGCACAGGATGTAATAGAAAATGCTTCAAACATTTCCTTTAATCGCGAAGAACTCAACTTTTTGCTGGATTAATACTATAGTCATGAAATCAATGCTTCCCTTCCTGTTGTGGCTCTTTTTTTTGCCCGTAACCGGGCAAACGATTGTTCAAACTCAGGCAGACAGTTATACCCGCTATGAATTGTTGCCCCCCGTAACGCAAAGTTTCCGGATCATTTATGACGTCAGTGCGACTACGCCGGGAGTGCGATATTATTTCAATACTTTGCGTCGTGGCAGCCGGCATACGGTGGAGCGCGTGACAGACCTGCATACAGGCGAGCCTTTGCGCTGGCGGATCGTAGATGGTTTGGAAGCACAATCAATGGGATATACGGCTGCTGCAGAGGATACGGATTATCTGGCGGTAGAGTTGGCCCGGCCGGTACCGGTAAATGGAGAGGCTCGCCTGCGTATCGATAAAACCTATATGGACCCTGCCAGTTATTTTTTCCGCGAGGAGACCATTTATTTTGAGCGCTCGCTTGGGATAGAACGCAACAGTGTGGTTTTGCCGAAAGGCTATGAGCTGATTGCCTGTAATTACCCTTCTCAAGTACAATTGGAGGAAGATGGGCGTATCAAAATTAGTTTCATCAATACCAGTCCTGCTGCCGTACCGCTAAAATTGGAAGCCCGTCCGCTGTCGGCTACGGCCAATACCGATAATGTCGCTCGCCCCGAACTTCGTAGAGAACAGGTGTCTGTAAAAGTACCGGATCCAGGACGTGCACGATTGGGCTTGAATTTTTCCGAGCGTGCCTTCCAGGACAGAGAGATTGTATATTTTTTGCAGCAACCGGAAACCCACGCTTTTCGTTTGTACCACGACTACACAGAAAGTCGTGAGGGAATGGATCGCTATCTGAATGTGGTGAGAGCAGGCAGTAAAGTCGAAAACCCTTCGGCCTATGTACTGGATACCGGTGAACGACTGAAAGTAGAAACCTTGCGGGGAAAGGCCATTTCAGAAAAGGGAATCGATATCGGCGCACCGATCGAGGAAGATTCCGAAGTGGTTGTCATTTGGTTTGACCCTGTCAAAAAAGGAGCATCTACCCGCCTGCGCATCGAAGAAACTTACATCGACGAAAACCGCTACCTTTTATACGAGGATGAGTTGATATGGGATCGTGCTTTTGGCAGAAACCGAAATACGGTGATTTTACCCGATGGCTGGTTCCTGGTAGATTGCCTGGTGCCTGCTGTCATAGATCGGACTTCCGATGGCAGGGTGCGGCTTCATTTCGTCAATCCCGGCCCTGGGGCTTTGGAGACATGGATACGGGCCAGGAGGAGGTAAACAGACAAGGGTTTTTGTAGTAAGTGTTACCTTTTAGGTTTCCAGGGGATTAACCACAAAGACACAATGTTTTTCAAAGGGACACAAAAATAGATGGTGCCATTGGAGAAGACATTGGCTTTAGGTGGGTTTGACCTATCCTTTCAGTTATAGGTGACATCAACTATGAAAGAAAATGAGATATCAAAAATTGTATTTAACGCTGCGTTGAAGGTTCATAAAGCTTTGGGGCCGGGTCTTTTAGAAAGTTCTTATGAAGAATGTTTGTCTTTTGAATTGATTAAATCAGGGCTCAAGGTAGAAAAGCAAAAGAAATTGCCTTTGGTTTATCATGAAGTAGTACTTGATACTGGTTATAGGGTGGATATCATGATTGAAGACAAATTTATAATTGAAGTCAAGGCGGTAGATGCTTTGACAGACATTCATCTGGCTCAATTGCTTACCTATTTGAAGTTATCAAATTGTAAATTGGGAATGTTGATTAATTTCAATGTGTCACTTATCAAGGATGGAATAAAAAGGGTGATCAATGGCAATTTGTAGTGCCTGAATCACACCTCAATGGTGTCCTTGGTGAATCCTTTGAGCCCTTGTGGTTAGAATAATTACCACTCCACCACAATCTTCCCAAAGTGACTACCGGATTCCTGATGTCTGAACGCCTCTGCGAGCTGATCAAGTGAAAAACTGCGGTCAATAACCGGCTTGATGCCCATTTGGTTGATGGCGCGAACCATATCCTCCTGAGAAGCTTTGTGATCTACAGCAATGCCATGCATGGTAAGGTGTTTGAAAAATAGTTTTGGGAAGGTGAGTTCGCCTTTGCGACCATTGCCCAGAATACCAATAGCTATGATGTTTCCCCCTATCGCTGCAGCTTCAATGGATTGCCCCATGGTAGAACCTCCACCCACGTCCAAAACGTGATCTATGCCGCCACGTGTTTGTTTGAATAGCGTTTTTCCCCAGGTTGGGTCATCCTTGTAGTTGACTACGGCACTTGCTCCCATGTTCAGCAATTTTTGTGCCTTTTCATCGGAGGAAGTGGTTGCATAAACCTGTGCTCCGGCTGCCAATGCAAATTGAAGGGCAAAAACAGACATCCCACCTGTTCCTTCTACAAGCACAGAATCTCCCGGCTTCAATTGGACTGCTCTGAATAGGGCTCGCCAGGCTGTAAGTGCAGCACAGGGAAGCGTTGCGGCTTCGCCAAAAGTATAGCCTTCAGGGATGGCAGTGAGGCTTTGCGCCGATACGCAGGACTGTTCGGTTGCATAACCATCTACACTTTCACCGGAAATATGCCTGGTTTTATCAAAATCAGGTTTCCCTTCCATCCAGTAAGGGAAAAACAGGGACATCACTTTGTCTCCGGGCTTCCATTGGGTGACGCCTTCTCCTACCGCCAGGACTTCTCCTGCACCGTCAGACATAGGAATGCGTCCGGGTTTGACAGGAATGCCACCTATGGCAACCAGATAGTCGTGAAAATTCAAGGAACTGGCATGCCACCTTACTGATACTTCTCCTGCCTTGGGAGTTGTTTCCGGCCGTTCTGTTACCTGCAGGTTTTCAAGCCCTCCGTTGTGGATTTCAATTGTTTTCATATTGATTGGTTTCTTTTGTTAAAAATAATCGTACCCGGTTTTATTCGGAAAGATGGTTCCCCAGTTTTTGGGATTTGTTTATAAGGAAAAATTTTTTAGTGGTTAAAGGACTTATAAAAATTTTTATATTGTGAAACATATCCATCTCCCTATATTTTACCACGGAAGAAGGCGATAAATTATAAAAATCTTTTTAGAGACAAGAAAATCCCCTCAAATGTTTAACCTAAGTTTATCATTAGAAGATAGTGCAAGAAGATATCCTGCAAAAACGGCGCTGGTTTTCAACGATACGCGTATCAGTTACGCACAATTAAATGGTGCGGTCAATCAAATTGCCAACGGACTGATGGAGCTGGGTATAGGTCACGGCGATAAGGTAGCACTTAGTTGCCTGAACCTTCCTTATTTTCCTATGGCCTACTATGCAATCTTGAAAGTAGGAGCGGTAGTGGTGCCCCTTAGTGTTTTGTTAAAGAAGGAAGAAGTGGCTTATCACCTGACGGATTCCGATGCCAAAGCGTATTTCTGTTTTGAGGGCAACGCAGTTTTGCCAATGGGACAGGAAGGTTGGGAGGGCTTTCAAAAGACGCCTTCTTGCGAACATTTCATTACCATTACGGCAGATCCTGCTGCGGCTTCTCCATTCGGAAACGAATTGACCATGGGCAGGTTGATGCACGGGCGCTCGCCAAAATTGAACTATTTCCGCACCAGCGCAGAGGATACAGCGGTAATTATCTACACTTCCGGTACGACAGGGAGACCAAAAGGGGCTGAACTTACTCATTCCAATCTGGCCTGGAATGCAGATTTGTGCCGCCATTTGTTTGGCTTCAAAGAAGACGATATCACGCTGACCGTTTTGCCTATGTTTCACATCTTCGGGCAAACCTGCCTGATGAATGCGAGTATCATGCAGGGGATAACCAATGTATTGGTTCCGCGATTCGAAGCGGAAGGGGTACTGACTTCCATACAAAAAGAAGGAGTGACTATTTTTGCAGGGGTGCCGACGATGTACTGGGGACTGGCAAATTTTGACCATGCTTCAGGAAATATTGATGTGGAAAAAATCTTGGGTCACCTGCGCATGTGTGTTTCGGGAGGAGCTTCCCTGCCCATTCAGGTGATGAAAGATTTCGAGGCAAAGTTTGGCCTGCCAATTTATGAAGGCTATGGCATGTCTGAAGGTTCGCCAGTGGTTACTTTCAACCATCCCGGTATGGAGCGAAAGGCAGGTTCTATCGGAGTGCCTGTTTGGGGCGTGGAAGTGATGGTAGTAGATGAGAACGATCAGCCACTACCCACCGGAGAGCGCGGACAATTGCTCTATCGCGGCCATAATGTGATGAAGGGATACTACAACAAACCCGAGGCGAATGCCGAAACCCTGAAAGGTGGCTGGCTTCACTCAGGAGATGTTGCCTACATGGATGAAGACGGGTACTATTTTATCGTGGACAGGACCAAAGATATGATCATTCGCGGTGGATTGAATGTGTATCCTAGAGAGGTGGAAGAACTGATCCTCGAACACGATGCCGTGTCACTGGTTGCTGTGATAGGAGTGCCAGATGATAAGTTTGGCGAAGAAATCAAGGCTTGCGTGGTGCTTAAAGAAGGCAAGAGCCTGGAAGCAGATGAGTTGATCGAGTGGACAAAAGCTCGCATCGCCGCTTACAAGTATCCGCGTTTGGTGGAGTTCATGGACTCCCTGCCAATGAATGCTACCGGCAAAATTTTGAAAAGAGAATTGCGGAAGTAAATACAACAACTGAGCTGCCTCACAATTGCAAGGCAGCTCAGTTGGTTTTATCCTAGGTCTTTCATGGATAACTGAATCCGCTTGCGTTGCAAATCCACTTCTACTACTCTCACCATAACTTCCTGATTCAGGCTGACTACCTCAGCAGGGTCTTTGATGAAGCGGTCTGCCATCTGAGAGATGTGTACAAGCCCGCTTTCTTTGATTCCTATATCTACAAAAGCACCGAAATTGGTGATGTTGTTGACAATTCCGGGCAAGACCATGCCGGAGTGTAAGTCATCTATGGTTTTGATGGACTTGTCAAATTCTATGGGTTTGGCACTTCCCCTTGGATCGAGCCCGGGTTTTTCCAATTCCTGCATGATGTCTTTCAGAGTAGGCATGCCTATGGTATCCGTGACATACTTTTTCAGGTCTATGGACTTTCGCAGGGCTCTGTCGGTAATCAACATTTCAATGGTACAGTTCAGGTCGTCGGCCATTTGCTGAACGATGTGATAACTCTCCGGGTGTACGGCAGTGTTGTCAAGAGGGTTGACCGCATCGCGAATCCTGAGGAAGCCTGCACTTTGTTCAAAGGCTTTGTCACCCATACGGGGTACTTTCTTGAGTGCTTCTCTTGACTGGAAAGGCCCATTTTCGGCTCGGAAATTGACGATGTTTTGTGCCAGTGCCGGGCCAAGACCTGAAACGTAGTTGAGCAGGTGCTTGCTGGCGGTATTGATGTTGATGCCTACGGAGTTTACGCAGCTTTCTACTACCTGATCCAGACTTTCTTTCAAACGGGTTTGATTGACATCGTGCTGGTACTGACCTACTCCTATGGACTTGGCATCGATTTTGACGAGTTCTGCCAGTGGGTCCATTAACCTGCGTCCGATGGAAACAGCTCCCCGGACTGTCACATCGTGGTCGGGAAATTCTTCGCGGGCAATTTCGGAAGCAGAATAAATAGATGCACCACTTTCGTTGACCAGGAAGATATCTATATGGCCCGGCAAGTCAATAGAACGGCAAAAGTCCATGGTCTCCCGGCTGGCAGTTCCATTTCCTATGGCAATGGCTTCACAGTCGTATTGCCGGGCCAGGTGGATGAGGGTTTTGGCCGCTTCTCCTGTATTGTTTTGCGGAGGATGGGGGTAAATGGCGGTATGGGTTAGTAAATTGCCACTGCTGTCAAGGCAGACAACTTTACAGCCGGTACGAAATCCGGGGTCTATGCCCAACACATTTTTTTGCCCCAAGGGCGCAGAAAGCAACAATTCACGTAGATTTCTGCTAAAAACCATGATGGCCTCTTCATCGGCCTTGTCTTTGGATAAGTTGCGGAATTCAGTTTCTATCCCGGGTGCAAGCAGCCTTTTGTAGCTGTCTTCCAGGGCCAGTTTTACCTGTTCGGTAGCAGCACCCTGGCCTTTCAGGAAGAGACGATCCAGTTGCCCCAGCGCCTCTTCCTCGTCGGGTTGTATGGTGACGCGCAGGAAACCTTCTTCTTCCCCTCTCCTGATTGCCAGCAGGCGGTGGGAGGGACATTTTTTAAGCGATTCTTCAAAGTCAAAATAGTCACGGTATTTGGCTCCTTCTTCTTCTTTTCCCCTGGCGACTCTGGAGCGTATGATGGAACCTCTTTCGAATACTTTTCTGATTTTGTTTCGCGAATTTTCATCCTCATTGATCCACTCTGCCATGATGTCGCGTGCACCTTCCAGCGCAGCCTCCAGATCGGGTACTTCGTCCGTGATAAATTTTCCGGCAAGGGACTCAACCTGATTGTTTTGTTGTAAAAAAAGGACAGTTGCGAGTGGTTCCAGGCCTTTTTCACGGGCCACGGAGGCCCTGGTTTTGCGTTTCTTTTTGTAAGGAAGGTAAATGTCTTCCAACTCTGTGGAGTTGTAGCATTGGGTGATGCGATCCCGTAGCTCGTCCGTTAGTTTACCTTGTTCTTCAATGGATTTCAGGATAGTTTCTTTCCGTTTTTCGAGTTCGCTCAGTTTTTTGAATGCATTGTTGATCTCACTGATCTGTACTTCATCCAGTGAACCGGTGGCTTCTTTTCGGTAGCGGGAAATAAAGGGAATGGTAGCCCCTTCTTCCAGCAGCTTTAGCGTACTTTCCACTTTTCTCAGGGGCAAATCCAACTGTTCAGAGACAAGCC
>JALQTV010000085.1:0-331 GCA_023268675.1 Saprospiraceae bacterium
TCCCCGCTGTTTATAAGATCTTTGGGCCGGGCAATCAGTACGTCACGGCTGCCAAACAACTCGTTAATCGCGAAGGAGTAGCCATCGACATGCCTGCAGGTCCTTCGGAAGTGATGGTCATCGCAGACGATACTGCAGTACCGGAATTCATTGCTGCTGATTTGTTGTCTCAGGCCGAACACGGTCCCGATAGCCAGGTAGTCCTGCTTACGACCTCTGATGTCCTGGTTCCGAAAGTGCTGGAGGCAGTAGAGCGCCAGTTGCAAAGCCTGCCCAGAGCAGCTATTGCCCGACAGGCACTGGAACACAGCGTGGCTGTAATAGTGGAGGA
>JALQTV010000085.1:341-9915 GCA_023268675.1 Saprospiraceae bacterium
AATTGCAAATCACTACGCTGCCGAACACCTCATCCTCGCAATGAATACTCCTTCCGCTATTGCTGATCAGATTACCAATGCAGGCTCTGTATTCCTTGGCCACTACAGCCCTGAATCAGTGGGCGACTATGCTTCGGGAACCAACCATACATTGCCGACCAATGGCTATGCCAAAATGTACAGTGGTGTTTCACTGGATGCCTTCGTCAAAAAGATAACTTACCAGCAACTGAGCCCTGCAGGACTGAGGGAAATCGGACCCCATGTAGCCGTAATGGCTGCAGCAGAATCGCTGGATGCTCATAAACTCGCAGTAAAAGTCAGACTGGAACACCTGGAAAAAAATGCAAATCATGAGTAACATAGACTTGCTGGTGCGCGACAATATCCGGCAACTCAAGCCCTATTCTTCCGCCCGCTCGGAATTCAGCGGAACAGGGCAGGTATTTTTGGATGCCAATGAAAACCCTTACGAAACAGGTCTGAATCGGTATCCCGATCCCCTGCAGCGGGAAGTGAAAGAAAAGTTGGCTGCCATCAAAGGAGTACGCCCCGAACAAATTTTTCTGGGCAACGGCAGCGATGAGGTGATAGACCTTGCCATAAGAATTTTTTGCCGACCAGGCACAGACCATATCATCATCCTGCCTCCTACTTACGGCATGTACCAGGTAGGCGCGGCCATTGCTGATGTCGAAGTGAGGGAAGTTCCCCTGTTTCCAGATTTTCAACCCGATGTGGAGGCTATTCTGACAACTGCCAATGCACATTCCAAACTACTTTTTATCTGCCACCCTAATAACCCGACGGGTAATCTTATGGATACCAGGGCCATGGAGACCCTGCTGGATGGTTTTCCGGGAATTGTGGTGATCGATGAGGCCTACATAGATTTTGCTCCGGAATATTCCATGGTGAAGTACCTGGAAAAGTATCCGAAGCTGATAGTCATGCAAACCCTCTCCAAAGCCTGGGGGCTGGCAGGAATTCGCATGGGCATGGCTTTTGCTTCCGACGCAATCATAGATTATTACAACAAGGTGAAACCGCCTTACAACATCAATATTCTCACTCAGGAAGCTGCTTTGAAAGAGCTGGAAAGGGAAGATCAGAAGGCTGCTTGGGTGGAAGAGCTGATCAGAACCCGTGAGCTTTTGGCGGCAGCCCTTAGGGAAATGCCTATGGTAAAGAAGGTTTACCCCTCCGAAACCAATTTTTTGCTCGTCCAGGTAACAGATCCATTGGGATTGTACCAGTACCTGCTGGAACAAGGCATCATCGTAAGAGACCGCTCCAGGGTGTTGCTTTGTGACGGCAGCTTGCGGATCAGTATAGGAACAGCAAGTGAAAACCAACAACTCATAAGCGCTTTAAAGGAATATCCCCACGCATGAAAAAAGTACTGTTTATCGACAGGGATGGCACCCTGATCAAAGAGCCGGCAGACTATCAGGTAGATGATTATGCCAAACTGGAATTTTATCCCGGTGTATTCAAGTACCTCGGGAAAATTGCCGAAGAACTGGATTATGCACTGGTGATGGTAACCAACCAGGATGGTCTGGGTACCGAATCTTATCCTGAGGATCAATTCTGGCCTGCACACAACCTGATGATGCAAAGCTTTCGCGGAGAGGGCATCCTTTTTGACGAAGTCATCATAGACAAAACCTTTGCTCATGAAAATGCTCCGACCCGCAAACCCAACACCGGTCTCTTGCAGCACTACCTGAGCGGAGCGTACGACTTGTCCGCTTCTTTTGTGATTGGAGACCGACTGACAGATATCCAGCTGGCCAAAAATCTGGGAGCCAGGGGTATCTGGCTCAATACGGATCCGGAACTGGGAGCTTCAGAGGTCAGTGGCGATCAAAAGGCACTGGACGAAGTAATAGCTCTGACAACCCTTGATTGGAAAGATATCTACGAATTCCTCAGACGGGATTCCCGAAGCGCCCGCGTTCATCGGGTGACCAAAGAAACTGATATTTTAATCGAATTGGATCTCGATGGCTCAGGTGTCATGGACAATGATACCGGCATTGCTTTTTTTGATCATATGCTGGACCAGCTGGCCAGGCATTCCAATAGCGATCTTCGGGTGAGGGTCAAGGGTGATTTGCACATAGACGAGCACCACACCATTGAAGACACGGCACTTGCCCTGGGCGAAGCTTTCCGCAAGGCGCTGGGAGACAAGAGAGGCATTCAGCGCTATGGATTCTGCCTTCCCATGGACGATTGTCTGGCACAGGTAGCCCTGGATTTCGGTGGCCGCCCCTGGCTGGTATGGGAAGCTGATTTCAAGCGCGAAATGATAGGAGCCATGCCTACGGAGATGTTCTTTCACTTTTTCAAGTCTTTCTCTGACGCAGCAGCCTGCAACCTGAATATCAAAGCAGAGGGTACCAATGAGCACCACAAGATAGAGGCCATTTTCAAGGCTTTTGCGAAAGCGGTAAAAATGGCAAAGACAAGAGATCTTTCCAGTCAGGAACTTCCCTCAACCAAAGGCATACTATAAATGATAGCGATTATTGATTACAATGCCGGCAATGTCCGCTCGGTGCTCTTTGCCATGGAACGCCTGGGAAAGGAAGCCGTTTTGACAGCTGATCCGGAACAGATACGCTCTGCAGATAAGGTGATCTTTCCGGGAGTGGGCGAAGCAAGTACCACCATGGCTTATCTGAAGTCCAGTGGACTGGATCAATTGATTCCCTCCCTGACACAGCCGGTACTGGGCATTTGCCTCGGGATGCAGCTGATGTGTACCCATTCCGAAGAAAACGATACAGACTGCCTGGGTATTTTTCCCCAGGCAGTGAAGCGATTCATACCCGATCCGGCACACAAAGTGCCTCATATGGGTTGGAACAGCCTGGAAAATATCCGCTCCGGAGCTTTTCTTCCGGAAGAGATGAATGGGGAGTATGTGTATTTTGTTCATAGCTTTTATGTGGAGGAAGGGCCTTTTACCATTGCGAGTAGCAGCCATGCACTTCCTTTCAGTGCAGCCATGCAAAAAGACAATTTCTTTGCGACACAATTTCATCCAGAAAAGTCAGGAAAGGCCGGTGAGGCAGTATTGCAGCATTTTTTAAAAATATAATTTCATGTTTGTTATCCCGGCAATAGATATCATCGAAGGAAAGTGCGTCCGCCTGACCAAAGGAGATTACGACCAAAAAAAAGTGTACAACGAAGATCCGTTGGAGGTGGCGATGGCTTTTGAAGATGCCGGACTTACCAGACTTCATCTGGTGGATCTGGACGGAGCTAAATCGGGGCGTATCATCAATTACAAGGTGCTGGAAAAGCTGGCTTCCCGAACGTCTCTGCACATAGACTTTGGCGGGGGACTAAAATCAGACGAAGACCTTGCCATTGCCTTCGATTCAGGTGCCAAACAAGTAACCGGAGGTACCATAGCCGTCAAAAATCCGGAGGTGTTTTTGCATTGGCTGGAGGTGTACGGATCGGATAAAATCATCCTTGGAGCCGATGCCCGAGACGAAAAGATCGCCACTCACGGTTGGCTGGAGACTACCGAGCTCCATTTGTTCGATTTTCTGGACAGTTATACCCAAAAAGGCATTTCCCACGCCATCTGTACCGATATTTCCAAAGATGGCATGCTCAAAGGCAGTTCGGTAGAATTGTACGCCCGGATTCGCGAGCGCCTACCTGAATTGAGGCTGGTTGCCAGTGGAGGGGTGAGTTCCGTAGCAGAATTGGAAGCCTTGCAGGAGATGGGGTGTTATGGCGCCATCGTAGGCAAAGCGATTTACGAAGGACATATCACGATGAAAGACCTGACAAACCATATCAGTAAACAATAGCGAGTACATAGAAAACATGGTAGCCAAACGCATCATTCCCTGCCTCGATATCAAAGACGGCAGAACAGTCAAAGGAGTAAATTTCGTCAACCTCAGAGATGCCGGTGATCCGGTAGAACTGGGACGTCTGTACAGCGAACAGGGAGCGGACGAACTTGTTTTCCTGGACATCACTGCTACGCATGAGAAGCGAAAAACGCTGGCAGCACTGGCCAGAGATATTGCCCGCAACCTTAGTATTCCCTTCACTATCGGAGGAGGAATCAGTTCTGTCGAGGATGTACACGTATTGCTGGAGTCGGGAGCTGACAAAATCTCCATCAACTCTGCCGCGGTTAAGAATCCGGACCTGATCGACGAGCTGGCGCTCAACTTCGGCAGCCAGTTCGTGGTAGTAGCCATAGATGCCAAGTGGACAGAGGAGGATTGGACCGTTTTTCTGAGCGGAGGGCGGGTGCCTACCGAAAGACGCCTGATGGAATGGGCCAGAGAGTGCCAGGAGCGGGGTGCCGGCGAAATACTATTTACTTCTATGGATCACGATGGTACAAAAGCCGGATTTGCTTGTGAAGCATTGTCTGACTTGTCGGAACAACTTAGCATCCCCATCATCGCTTCCGGCGGAGCAGGTACGGAAGCCCATTTTCTGGATGTATTTACCGAAGGCAAAGCAGATGCAGCACTTGCTGCGAGTATCTTCCATTTCCGCGAGATAGCTATTCCCGATTTGAAACATTATCTGAGCGATCACGGTGTACCCGTCAGATTGTAAGGACAAAAATACAAAGACATGACTACCTCACTGGATTTTGACAAAAGCAACGGATTGATTCCCGCCGTCATACAGGACGCCGATACGTTGAAAGTGCTCATGCTCGGTTACATGGACCAGGCAGCACTGGACAAGACGCGCGAGACTGGACTGGTAACCTTCTTCAGCCGCAGTAAAAATCGCCTGTGGACCAAGGGTGAAAGTTCGGGCAATTTTTTGCGCCTGGTTGATATCAAACAAGATTGTGACGACGATACCCTACTCGTTTCGGTTAGACCCGTAGGTCCCGTTTGTCATACCGGCAGCGATACCTGTTTTAACGAAGTCAACCAATCCACAGATTTTCTGCCCTACCTGGAAAAGGTAATTTTGGACAGAAAGGAAAATCCTGATGAAAAGTCCTATACTGCCGGGCTCTTTCGCCGAGGCATCAACAAGGTCGCCCAAAAGGTAGGAGAAGAGGCGGTAGAACTGGTCATAGAAGCCAAGGACAACAATCGCGAACTCTTCCTTAACGAGGCTGCCGATTTGCTTTATCATTACCTGGTATTGCTGGTTGCCAAGGGTTACAGCCTGAGAGAGGTGCTGGAAATACTGCAATCCCGCCATAAAAAATAATTCATACATTCCCTCCGCTGTTCGATTGAAAATTATGGAGCGATTTTTGCCGTAAAATTGGTAACTTGTTTACAAGTTAATACCAAACATCCGGCTATGGTGCAGGTACTCTACTATCAATCCCCTATGGGATGGTTCGAAATCAAGGGCAGTCACCTGGGAATTTCTTCTGTCAAACGAGTAGAAGAACCCGGTGAAAATTCCCTTGCCGCCAATGAATTGCTGGTAGATGCTGCCCGGCAACTGGATGAGTATTTTCACAGGGAGCGAAAAGATTTTGAAATTTTGTTGGACTGGGGAGACAACCCTACTTTCAGCCAGTTGGTCTGGATGGAATTGTTGAAAATTCCCTACGGCGAAACCCGCACCTACTCCGGCATCGCCAAAAAACTAGGCCACCCCAAAGCTGTTCGTGCAGTAGGATTGGCCAACCGCAACAACCCCATTGCCATTATCGTGCCCTGCCATCGGGTGATTGCCAGAAGTGGTGAATTACAAGGATACTTTTATGGTCTCGACATGAAGCGGAGATTGCTCGAACTTGAAAATCCGGAGCGCTTCGCCATCCAGGGTACCCTGTTTTGATGGAGCACTTCGCTGTAAATTAAGCTGTTTGCCTTTTTAATCCGAGGTAAAAGCTTAATTTAACCAGCCTGAAAACATGTTGCTTTACAAAAACCATACTTTGAACTTATGAAAAGACAACGCTTATTTACCTTTATTTTGTTGGGAGGATTGCTAGCCACCTCCGGTGTAAAAGCCCAATCTGCTCTAGCTGCAGACGAAAAATGGTTGCTGGAAACCGTTGAAAAAAAGATAGACCCTTTTGCGGACATTGCGATGCAAATCTGGAACTATGCAGAAGTAGGCTATCAGGAGTATAAAAGCAGCGAGTTGCTGCAAAACAAGCTGAAGGAAGAAGGCTTCCAGGTAGAAACCGGAGTGGCGGGTATCCCTACAGCTTTTGTAGCTTCCTACGGATCGGGTAAGCCGGTTATTGCCATTCTCGGGGAGTTTGATGCCCTGCCCGGCGTTTCGCAGGCTGCTGTTCCGTACAAGGAAGCACGCCCTGAAGTGAATGCAGGTCATGCCTGCGGCCACCACCTTTTTGGAGCAGGATCTGCGGCTGCAGCTGCTACAGTCAAGCAGTGGATGGAACAAAACAACATCCAGGGAACGCTTCGTTTTTACGGTACACCCGCAGAAGAGGGGGGTGCTGGTAAAGTTTATATGGTACGCGAAGGCCTTTTTGATGATGTAGACGCGGTATTGCACTGGCATCCGGGTAGTTCCAATAGTGCCAGCGCAGCAAGTTCTCTGGCCAATAAATCTGCTAAATTCCGTTTCTACGGCATTGCCTCTCATGCGGCTGCTTCACCTTGGAATGGTCGTTCGGCATTGGATGGGGTGGAAGCTATGAACCATATGGTCAACATGATGCGCGAGCACGTTCCTTCAGCTACCCGTATCCACTACGTAATTACTCGTGGCGGGGAAGCTCCCAATGTGGTGCCTGCCTATGCCGAGGTATTCTATTATGTCCGCCACCCGGATGCCCCTACAGTAAAAAGCCTTTTCGAACGTGTGGTGAAAGCTGCAGAGGGAGCGGCAATGGGTACGGGGACCAAAATGGAATACGAAGTGATTCACGGTTTGTATAACCTGATGCCCAACGAAACGCTGGCAGAAATGATGTACAGCAACCTGACCAAAGTCGGTGGGGTACAGTACACGGAAGAGGAAAAAGCCTTCGGCGAAAAAATCATTGAGTCTTTTGAATTTACCAAAGCGGATGTAAACAGCGCATCTGAGGTTGAGCCCTATCAGGTTATCATGACCGGACAGGGTGGTTCTACCGACGTGGGAGATGTGAGTTGGGTAGTACCTACCGCCGGTATGCGCGCCGCTACCTGGGTGCCAGGTACTTCTGCTCACAGCTGGCAGGCTGTTGCTGCCGGGGGAACGGAAATAGGCAAAAAAGGAATGATCGTAGCTACCAAAACCCTCGCTTTGACAGCACAGGACTTGTTCCAAAATCCTTCTGTGACAGAAAAAGCACGCCAGGAATTGTACGAAAAACGTGGTGCAGGAGTTGACTTTATCTACGAAGCACTGTTGGGTGACAGAAAACCTCCCCTGGATTACCGCAAATAATCATTTCTTTTAAACAGAAAAATCAACTATAGTCATGTACAACAAAAGATCGTTTTACCTTGCTGCACTCTTGTTTTTTGCCTTCGGCATAAACTTGCAGGCGCAGAAGGCCAGTGCTGAAGAACAACAAATCCTACAAGGCCTCGACGATAAAATGGAGGAATATGCGGGGATGGCCAAAGCTATCTGGGATGTTTCAGAACTGGGATTCCTCGAAGATAAGAGTACGGCAATTTTGCAGAACAAACTCAAAGAGGCCGGATTCAAGGTGGAGTCAGGTCTGGCAGGTATGCCAACCAGTTTTGTGGGCTCCTGGGGCTCTGGCAAACCGGTAATCGGGCTGTTGGCAGAATTTGATGCCCTTCCGGGAATGTCACAGGCTGCTGTTCCTTATAAAGAAGCGCGCCCTGAAGTGAATGCAGGGCATGCTTGTGGCCACCATCTTTTCGGTGCGGGTTCTGTAGCGGCGGCTATCGCCATCAAGGAATGGTTGGAAAAAACAGGTGCTTCGGGTACCGTTCGCCTCTACGGCACACCTGCTGAAGAAGGTGGCGGAGGTAAAGTTTATATGGTACGCGAAGGTTTGTTTGACGATGTGGATGCAGTATTGACCTGGCACCCTTCTCAAATGAATGAGAGCAGTGCGGAGTCTTCTCTGGCAGTAGTAGGAGCGCGTTTCCGCTTTTATGGCATCGCCTCTCACGCGGCAGCTTCACCCTGGAATGGACGTTCGGCGCTTGATGGTGTGGAAGCCATGAACAACATGGTCAACATGATGCGCGAACACGTACCTGCTGAGACACGCATCCACTACGCTATTTTCAGAGGGGGAGAAGCTCCCAACGTGGTTCCTGCTTACGCCGAAAGTTCTTACTATGTCCGCCATCCGAATGCAGCTACCCTGAAGGATATTTTTGCCCGCGTGGTAAAAGCAGCCGAAGGTGCAGCACTGGGGACCGGCACCAAGATGGAATACGAATTGGAAATGGGGTATTACGAAGTACTGCCCAATGAGCCACTTTCAGAGCTGATGTACGACAAGCTAAAGAAAGTTGGCGGAGTCAAATACACTCCTGAAGAGCGTGCTTTTGCCACGGAAATCATGAAAACTTACGACCATGGCAAGATGACTCCTGAAACAGCGATGGAAATTGCTCCCTATACCGTAAATTATGTGGGCACTTTCGCTTCCAGCGACGTAGGCGACATCAGTTGGGTGACGCCTACGGCAAGTCTGGGTGCTGCTACCTGGGTACCGGGTACTTCTGCACACAGTTGGCAGGCGGTAGCTGCCGGGGGAACCAGCATAGGAGCCAAAGGCATGATGGTAGCTGCCAAGACCATAGCATTGTCTGCAGTAGAGATTTACAAAAATCCATCTATTGCCGATCAGGCCATGAAAAAGTTCAAGAGCCTTACCGGCGAAGATTTTAAGTACGAGTCTTTGGTGGGTGACAGAAAGCCGCCATTGGACTACAGAACGAACTAAAAAAAAGGGGTTGTTGAAATTTCAACAACCCCTTTTTTTAACCCTCTCTTTTTAGCAGTGCCAACCTTTCTTTGAAAATATAGCGGGGACTATTAGCGTATAAGTTGTCATAATGTCGGATCGCTGCCTTTCGATAGTTGGCATCTTCCTTGTTGATCTGACAGAGTTCAAAATAGACGGCGGCTTCTTTGTCGGGCGAGAGGTTTTCCCGGAGCAAAGCCAGCATTAGCGTTTCTGCTTTTTCTGCACTACCGCACAAGCCTTCTTTTCGGGCATTGAGCATGCGTGCTTCAAATTGCAATTCGGGATTGCCCAGTGCTTCTGCTATTTCCAGTGCTTCCCGGCAAACGGGAATCAGGTCCTGAGTATTGCCGGTGGCAGCCAGTACCGTACCTTTTTCCGCCAGGCTAAAGCCCAAAACCAGTTTGTTGTCTATACGACGGGTCACTTCAATTGCTCTGTCGTAAAAGTGAATGGATCTGTCATAAGCCTGGAGGGCAAAAAATACATCTCCCAGGGTATTGAGTGCTTTGGCGATGCCCTTTTGGTAGTTGAGCGATTCGCAGAGCATGAGGTTTTTCTGCAGGTATTCGATTGCTTTGTGAAATTCTCCGACAATGCTTAGCAGTTCACCGATTAGTCCCAGTGCAATGGCAATCCCCTGTTTGTCACCGAGCTCTTCGCTTAACTTAAGGTCTT
>JALQTV010000086.1 GCA_023268675.1 Saprospiraceae bacterium
GTTTGGCTTCGTCATTCCGGGTGAGGTCCGGGCTGATTTCTTCCCAACTTAGTCCGCCATCTTTTGTGCGCAGCACGACCTGTGCGCAATGGTAGATAACGCTGGGGTCATGGGGTGAAGCAACGAGAGGGGCATTCCAGTTGTAGCGGTATTTCATGTCTTTGGGCTGTGTGGACAGGTTGAGCGAGGGGTAAGCCATGATGTCTTTCCTTTCCATGGTGCGCATGTCCATCACGTCTATGAGTCCTTGAAAGCATCCGCCAAAGAGTTTGACCGGATTTTCCGGATCAAAGGCAATGTAGGCACTTTCGCAGCCGGGGCCGTCCAGCCAGTCTTTTTCGGTAAGCCCGTAACTATTGTTTCGGCTGGAGATCATCACGGAGTTGTTGTCTTGCTGCCCGCCATAAACCCAGTAGGGGAAGCGTTTGTCGGCATTGACCCGGTAAAACTGGGCAGTAGGCTGGTTGTTGAGCGACGACCAGGTAATGCCTGTATTGTAGGTAATACCTGCGCCACCGTCATCAGCCAATGCCATATTGGCGTTGTTTTGCGGGTTGATCCAGAGATCGTGGGTATCGCCGTGTGGTATTTGTACGTTTTTGAAGGTTTTGCCACCATCGGAGGAGCGCATCATGGGGGCATTGAGTACATAGACGACTTCGGGGTTGACGGGATCAGCGAAAACTTCCATGTAGTACCAGGATCTGGCTGTGAGGGTTTGGTCGCTGGTCAGGTGCTTCCAGTTGCTGCCTCCGTCGTCGGAGCGATAGACCCCTGCAATGGACTTCTCTGCTTCTATGATGGCAAAGACGAGGCCCTGTTGCGCGCGCGAGGCGGATACGCCGATTTTGCCCATCAAGTCAGGCAGTCCGTTGTTGATTTTTTGCCAGGTTTCTCCTGCATCGGTAGATTTCCAGATGCCTGAGCCTGCTCCTCCGCTCTGTACTTTCCACGGGTAGCGGCGATTGTCCCAGGTGGCAGCATAGAGTATTCTTGGGTTGTTGTAGTCCATGCTAAGGCTTGAAACGCCGGTATTTTCATTGACAAACAGGACCTTTCGCCAGCTTTTGCCGCCGTCTTCGGACTTGTAGACACCTTTTTCCTGACTTGGGCCATGTGCGGCACCCTGTGCTGCGACATAAACCAGGTCCGGGTTTTCGGGGTGGATGGCTATGTCTGAAATATGTCGGGTGCGTTCCAATCCCAGATGGGTCCAGGTTTCTCCTGCATCGGTAGATTTGTACACACCATCTCCAAAGGTAGTCATCACGCCGCGCACAGCATGTTCGCCCGTACCCACATAGATGACATTGGGATCGGCTTCGGATACTGCAATTTCTCCGATGGAGCCGGTATTGAAGAAGCCGTCGGATATGTTTCGCCAGATCAATCCGGCGTCATCGGTTTTCCATACGCCACCGCCTGCATATCCGGCATAGTAGCGGTTGGGATTTCCGGGTACTCCCGAAATGGCATTGGCGCGACCTCCCCGGTAGGGACCTATATTGCGCCATTTGAGGGAAGAAAATGCATCGGATCCGGAGGCATTGGCACCCTCTTGGGCCGACAATTGACCGATGCTGAGCAGCAGGCCGAGAGCCAGCAGGATGAAGTTGGTTTTTTTCATGTTTTGAAGATTTTTTTCAAAATTAAGGTAAGCATACCTGCGTTAATTCCAAAGTTCCTTATTGGGATAAAGGTTTGTTGAACAAAATGAGTGCCAATAATTTTGTAATTTTAAAGGATTCCAAACTCAATTTTATTATTTCCTAAAAATTTGACCAATGAAAAGATCAGGATGGTTTTCAATCGTTTGTCTGGTGGGCATGGCTGTTTTCAGCTTCGCTGAAAAAGCTACTGCCCAGGAATTACTTGCGTTGGGAGCTGCACTTCCGCATCCGGAACTCCAAATGACAGATGCTGTAAGCGGGCAAAAGCATTCATTGGAAGGGGCTATGATGGAAAATGGCCTGCTGGTGATGTTTTCCTGCAATACCTGCCCGTATGTGCTGGCCTGGGAAGACCGCTACGACGATATTGCTGCTGCCTGTAAAGCAAATAAGGTAGGTTTCATCGTATTGAACCCCAATGAGGCAAGCAGGGCAGATGCCGAGTCACCTGAAGCCATGGTAGAACGGGCGAAAGAGGGCGCTTATACCTTTCCCTATGTGGTTGATGCCAATCACAAAATGGCAGATGCTTTTGGGGCGACGCGCACACCTGAATTGTTTTTGTTTGGTGCCGACGGCAAATTGAAATACACTGGTGCTATTGATGACAACCGAAATGCGTCTGGTGTTACCCAACAATTTATTTTGAACGCGATTACCAACATGGTAGCAGGCAAGCCAGTTGATCCTGCTTCGACCAAATCTATTGGTTGTACCATCAAACGCACGCAGTCGTAAGTTGGCATGTTTTCCCTGTAACAAAGCCTTCGGACAAATTCACCCTGTCCGAAGGCTTTGTTTTTTGTAATAATGCTTACCTTAAGGTTCTTTCACTTGTTTTAAAACTGTGGACATGGAATACCGACAATTTGGCAATACAGCGTTACGGGTTAGTGAAATAGGTTTTGGTGCCTGGGGCATTGCAGGCCCTGCAATGGCAGGCAATGTTCCCATCGGTTGGGGGGAAGTGGATGATGATGCCTCCAAAAAAGCGCTCAGAGCCGCTTTTGATCTGGGGGTGAATTTTTTTGATACGGCCGATTTTTATGGTTTCGGTCATTCTGAGGCATTGATCGGAGAGGTTTTTGGCAACAGCCCGGAGCTTATCATTGCAAGCAAGGTAGGCCAGCGTCTGGGAACAGATGGCAGCATACAAATTGATTATTCTGCACAACACATCCGCAAGGCCTGCGAGGATAGCCTGAGGCGATTGAAGCGCGATCAGATTGATTTTTACCAACTTCATGTGGCGCGCATGCAGCATCTTGAAAATGGAGAATGCATAGCTGCCATGCAGGACCTGCAGCAAGCAGGTAAAATACGTTACTGGGGGATTTCCCTCAATACTTTCGCCCCGGAACCGGAGGCCGAATTTTTCATGCAGCATGAGTTGGGACATGGATTCCAACTTGTTTTGAATCTGATCAATCAAAAGGCGATCAGCCTGATGCAGCAAGCCGGGAAAAAGGGTTATGGCATCATAGCCCGCATGCCCTTTCAATTTGGATTGCTCACAGGCAAGCAAACCCGTGCGACAAGCTTTCCGGAAAACGACCATCGGTCTTTCCGATTGACGCCTGATGTGCTTGCAGCGTCTTTGGACGTATTGGAGCCGATTTGGGAACAACTGTGCAAAAAATACGACAGCACTCCGCTGCAACTGGCTTTGCGTTTCATTCTATCTTTTCCGGAAGTTTCTACCGTTATCCCGGGAATCAAGACGGCAGCGCAGGCACAAGTCAATACCAACCCCGGGCCTTCCCTGGATAAAGCTGATCATGAGTGGCTTTGTTCGCTTTACGACGCTCAGTTCAAGATTCTTTTGAACAAGATGCAGGAGAAGGGGTAGGCTTAACCAAACATTAATGTTGCTTTAACCCCAACCCGGCTTTTATTTCAGACTTTTGCGGCGTTGTATGGTTTTTGCTTTCGAACCTTATTCGTTCAAGCAAAAGCTTATATTTTTTTTGAACATTTCCAGGATATAATTGCTTAATGGATAGAAAGTAAATTGTTCGTCCATTCAGTTGACCAAAAAGCTAAGTTTCATAATCTAGTTAGGTTTTGAGAGGGAGGCTCACCGCCTCCCTTTTTGTTTTTCTGCGGGAGTCCTCAATTTTCTGTTTAAAAATCTCATTTTTTTTTGCGAAGCTAAAGTGTATTGATTGTTAGAGGGTTATGAGCTATTTGTGTAGAGGCTATACCCTTTGTCTGGTTCCTTTCATTTTTCATTTTCTGTCAGGCTTGCTATTTTTAGAATTATTGCTAATTCAGAAACAAAAAAAAGACACATGAAAATGAAAAGCATGCTATTACTGATGGCATTTGCCCTCGGTTTCGGAACTTTGATTGCGCAAGAAGAAGAGAGTGCTGCTTCGCTCTACAATCAGGGCCTTGAGCTGCTGAAAGCCAAGGACTATGCAGGTGCTTTCCCTTTCCTGGAAAAAGCCCTGGCAGTTGCCGACCCGGAAGCCGATGCCAACGTGATCAAGCTGGCCAATAGAAATGGTGCAATAGCAGCCTATTATTTGGGCAATGATCTTCGTGGCGATGAAAAATTCGAAGAAGCCCTTCAGGTGTATGACAAAGGGATAGCAATGGATGCTGCCAGATACGCCAATTATATTGGGAGAGCACAGTCTATTGAAGGCATGGGAGATGAACTGGCTGCCATCGACGCTTATATCGAAGCAGGTATGCAAAGCGAGAAAGCCGGAAAAGCGGATCGTGCGCCACAGTTGTACAGCAAAGCTGAAAACATGGTGGCAAAAGCTTATTCAGGAAAAAGCTGGGACAATACCATCACTTATGCACAGGCTTTCCTGGCCAAGCGTGAAACAGCTGATGTATATTATTATTTGTCACAGGCTCAGCTGGAAAAGGGAAGCAAGGACGATGCCCTGGCCAATGCAGACAAGTCAGTGGGACTTGCAGGTGATGACAAAAACAAGTACTATTTTGGAAAAGCCGAAATTCTTAAGTCTATGGGTAAAGCTGCAGAAGCGGTAGAAGCTTATCGCATGGTTACCGGCGGACCTTATGCAGACAGAGCGAAGTACGAGGCGGATCAACTGTCCAAAGGATAATATAAAAAAGGCTCACGGATTGGATCCGCGAGCCTTTTTTGATTTTTTCCGACAGGAAAAAGCTTACTTGGCAGCTACAGTGAAAGGAATTTTCCAATCAGCCCACTGAAGTACCACTGCGTCACCTTCTACAACGAAGTCCAATGTTTCTGCACTTGCTTCTACAGCATTTGGAGTAACGGTTACGCGAAGCGCATCATCTGCTTCGCTGTAATCGCCGCTTCCCCAGCCTTCTGTTTTGCTGCTGAAAATAACGATAACACTTTCCGCAGTAGGATAGGTGTAAAGACCGTATTTGCCTGCGGCAAGTTCCTGGCCTTCCACCATGACATCAGCACCAAATTCGATGGTGGTAGTTTCGTTGGCACCGGTGCGCCAAACGTCATTGAACATCACCAGGTCTCCCCAGATGGTTCTTCCTTTGACAGAAGGGCTGCCATAGTTTACAGTAACCGCAACACCGCCAACAGTACCTTTCATTTCTTTTCTTGGGCTGGCAATGCCGTCTTTTACGATGGTAATTTCAAAGTTTTCGCCGGATGGAACCCCTGCCTCAGCAGTTTCTTCCTGAGCAACTTCTTCTGTATTCGTTTCTTCACTTGCTTCTTCCGCTTGTTGAGCAGGACCGCAAGACCAAAGGTTGAGCAATAAACCCAATGTCAATAGAGACAGGATGTTTTTCATGATTTGAAGTAGTTTGGTTTAAATAGTAGTGGAATAATATAAGTGTTAAAAAAGTTCAATAAAAACCATAAACTATTCCATAATTATTTATTTGCCAGTGTTTTCAGGCCTTTGACGAGGGTATCCAGGTCTTCCAACCTGGTGTACAGGTGGGGAGTGATGCGTACCCCCTTGACGGAGGGGTTGTTGATAGCCACGGTAAAGATGTTGAACCTGTTGTAGAGCTGATCGGCGAGTTCGTTGGGTGAAAGTCCTTCTACTGCAACATTGGCGATGGCTCCGTGTCGCTGGCTTGCTTCGGGAGTATTGAGGATGATGCCCGGAACATTTCGTACTTGTGAGGTCCAGTAAGATTGGAGGTATTTGAGTCGTGCTTCTTTGCGTGCAGCTCCTATGGATTGGTGAAATTTGACGGCATTGGAGATGGTCAGGTTGGTAGAAACGGGATGGGTGCCTATGTGTTCAAATTTGCGGATATCATCTGCCGGCCAGGTGGTATCGCCGAAAAGGGGCCATACACCGGAAATTTTGTCCTTTTTGACGTAGAGAATACCAGCTCCCAGGGGGCAGCAGAGCCATTTGTGCAGGCTGGCGCCGTAGTAATCGCAGTGCAGGTCCGGAATTTTAAAATCGAGTTGGGCAAAGGAGTGGGCTCCATCGCAGAGTACCTCGACCCCGTGTTTGTGTGCCATGTCTGCAATTTTTCTTACTGGCAGCACCTGTCCGCTGATGTTGATGAGGTGGGTCACCAGGATGATTTTGGTTTTGCCGGTAATGGCACTTTCGTAGCGACTGACAATTTCTTCGTCAGAAGTGGGGTGCAGTGGCAATTCGATAAAGCGGTTGACCAATCCGCGCCTTCGGGCCTGTTGTTCGAAGGCTTCGAGCATGCTGCCGTAATCCTGGTCGCACATGATGGCTTCGTCGCCCGGTGCAAAGTCTATGCCTGCAATGATGGTGTCTAGCGATTCAGTAGTATTTCGGGTGACGACAATTTCTTCGGGGGAACAGCCTGCCAGGTCTGCCAGTTGTTTTTTTACACCTGCTTTTTCTTCAAATTGCCTGCGTCGCATATAAAAAGAAGGAATTTCATTGATCATTTTGATATTGTCAGCCTGGGCTTGCATTACCTCCAGGGGTTGTGGGCTGAAGTAACCATTTTCGAGATTGATGAAATGAGGCGATTGCCGGTAAGCTTTCTGGATCAGGTACCAGAAATCCTCAGCTGTTGCAGCTTCCTCGGGACTTAGATGTGCAATGTTTTTTGCCGCATCCTGTAGTTGATCGAATAGAGGTTCTGACCAAAGTGGCAGCCCAAGTAATCCTGCGCCAATGCCACCTGCGGTGTAAAAAAAGTTTCTTCTGCTGTTGCCTGAATTCATGTGCCAAAATTATTGTGGGTGAAAAAACGGTTCCCTGAGGTTTTCATGCTTTAAGTTAAAGTTTTATTTTGAGTTCCATTAAATCAGCGTCAATGAAAAAAATACTTGTTTCTACAGGCGGGGGCGACTGTCCCGGCTTAAATGCCGTAATCCGGGCAGTGACCAAATCAGCTCAGCATTCCGGTGAATGGGAAGTTTGGGGTAGCATGGAAGCGCTCAATGGCGTCATGCAGGATCCACCGGATCTGATCAGGTTGACAGATGAAAATACTGCAGGGATTCATGTAAAGGGGGGGACCATTCTCAAAACAACGAATCTGGGCAATCCACTGGAATACCCGGTACAACAAGCAGACGGGAGCTGGGTCAAGATGGATATCACCCCTAAACTGGCAGAGCGCATCCGATCATTGGGGTTCGAAGTACTCATTAATATAGGTGGGGATGGCAGCCAGCGCATTTCACAGGCACTATGGGAAAATGGCCTGCCCGTAATTGGCGTACCCAAGACCATAGACAATGATCTGCATGCTACAGATCTGACGTTTGGCTTTACCACAGCGGTTCAGATTGCTACGGACAGCTTCGATAAACTGGTTACCACTGCAGAGAGCCATCACCGCGTGATGATCATGGAAGTGATGGGCAGGGATGCGGGGTGGATAGCCCTTCAGACAGCCGTTGCAGGCGGGGCAGAGATATGCCTGATTCCGGAAATCCCCTTTGATCTGGAAAAAATCATGGAGACAATACGAGAACGCTATAAAACAGGTAGGGGCTTTGTCAACATAGTGATTGCAGAAGGAGCAAAACCGAAGGGGGGAAAAGTGATAGGGGTGCGTTCAGGCAATAAGGCAGAAGAACACATCAAGCTTGGCGGGGTAGCCAATTACCTGCGGGTATTGCTCGAAGAGGCCGGTTGCCCGGCACAGGTGCGGGCGACCATACTGGGGCATGTACAAAGAGGGGGTACTCCGGTAGCCTTCGACCGCATTTTGGCGACAGCCATGGGGGTGAAAGCTTTTGAACTGGTAGAGGAAGGAAGTTGGGGCCGCATGGTTTCTTTCAAAAACAACGAAGTGACCAGCGTTGCCTTTAGTGAAGTTGAAAAACAGCCTAAATTGGTCAACCCTGATCACTACCTTTTGCGCATCGCGCGAAGTTCAGGTATCAGTTTTGGCGATTAGTTGCCCTGATACAGCGGCACTCCTGCGGTGGCTTTGAGTTGTATCTCTGCAAGTTTTTTGCGGAAATAAATGTCACTAAGTCTGTCTTTTACGCGAATTTCTGCCAGAATGGCTTCTCTGACCTCAAAGTTGGTGGCTTTACCGGCCCGGTACAATTGTTGTGCGAGGGCTGTACTTCGCTCAGCAGTGGCTACATTCCGGATTTCGAGCGCTTGTAATTCCGTGAGTGCTTCGTATTGCTGGTAAAGCTGTGTCAAGTCCGCATTCATGTTGAGTGCAGTCTGTTCGCGGGTATAGTCGATGTTCTCCTTCAAAATCTCGACATTGGCAATATCGTTTTTGATGTTCCTTCCCGGGAAGATATTGTAGGTAGCTGAAATGCCTATAGTCGGACCAAAAGAACGGTTGGAGAGCAAGAATCCTACCTCTGATTTGGAGTAGGCATAGTTGAAGCCTGCATTTAGGTTGACCGTTGGGAAAAGGGCGGAGCGAGCTTCCTTGATTTGTGCCAGCGCTATTTGTTCGTCGTAATTAAGCAGGCGAAGGTCATAGTTTTGTTGCAAAGCGAGGTCCATCAATGCTTCTTTTTCCGGCAGCACTTCTTCCGGCAGTTGTAGCGGCACATCAAAAGAAGTAGCGGGGTCTATCCCGATCAGGCGGTTGAGGCCTGTTTTTGATTGTGCCAGTTGGTCTTTCAGGTTGAGCAGGGCAGAACTATCTGCATTGAGCAGGTTGCTCGTCTGCAGCAATTCCAGTTCTGTCGTAGCTCCCAGCTTCAGTTTTTCCTCTGCCAGGATTTTGAGTGCCTGATTGAGTCCAATAGATTGTTCGACAATCTCCATCTGTTGTTTGATGCGTATCAACCGCATGTAGGCAGTCTGGATCTGGCTGACCAGGTCGTGCATGGACCTTCTGGTAAAGAGAAAGCTTCGCTGTTCGGTGAGGTCGAGCCTGTCTTTGGCTGCAAACATGCGAAAGCCGTCGAAAGCTGTCCAGGTCAGTTCTGCTCCCAGGCGGATACTGGTGTTTCCGGCACCGGTACCAGAGCGCTCGTCTCCTGAGAAGAATTTTTGGATGGTATTGTTACTGGTATAGGATACGTTAGAAGTTGTGCGGAAGATAGGCAACATACCGGCATTGCCTTTGGTGTTGTTATTGCCTGCTATCCGTTCGTTGTTTTGGGCTATCCTGACGGAAAAATTGTTTTCCAGTCCCAGTCGTATGGCTTCATCCAGGCTAAGGAGGTCCTGAGCGGACAAGATCCCTGCCTGGATGAAAAAGAGGTATATAAAGTAGAGTCGGATTAATTTCATTTTCTTTTGAAGTAGCTGTAAATCGATGGAATAATATAAAGCGTAAGGAACAGAGATAAGATCAGACCGCCAATGATGGCAACTCCCATGGGTATTCGGCTGGTAGAGGCCGCACCGAGTGCCAGTGCAATCGGCAAAACGCCCAGGATGGTAGCTGAGCTGGTCATCAGGATGGGTCTGAGTCGGAGTGTTGCAGAATCTACAACGGCATCAATAACGGACAATCCTGCCTCTTTGCGTTGGTTGGCAAATTCTACGATCAGAATGCCGTTTTTGGTCACAATTCCTATAAGTACGATGATCCCGATCTGGCTGAAGATATTCATGGTATGGCCACCCAGCCACAGCGACAACAAGGCTCCGGAAAGGGCCAGTGGTACCGTAAACATGATGATCAATGGATCTACGAAACTTTCAAACTGAGCAGACAGGGCCAGGTAGATCAGGACCAGTGCCAGGATGAAGGCAAAGTAAAGTCCTCCCGAACTTTCTTCAAAATCTTTGGA
>JALQTV010000087.1 GCA_023268675.1 Saprospiraceae bacterium
AACAAATCCTGGATGTCTTTTTTGTTGCTCATGACCCCACTACCCTCAATCGACAGGGACCCGATGTAGGGCCACAATACCGAAGCGAGATTTTCTATCACAACGAAAGTCAAAAAGAAACAGCTGTTGCTAAAATCAAGGAATTAAACGCCTCCGGAAAATTCAGGGATCCTATAGTAACTGCGCTTACTGAGTACAAGGAATTTTGGGTGGCCGAAGCTTACCATCAGGATTATTACGAATACAACCCCAACAATCCCTACGTACAGCGCATCAGTCGACCTAAGGTCGAAAAGGTCATGAAAACGTTCCAATCCATGTTGAAAGAAAAATTCAAACAATAGATTTTCTCTAAAAGGCTGACATTTATCACCGGCTCCTCCTGATAATTCAGGTCGTCCCTTTTTGCCGACAGGCGTTATTTTTATTCATACAACTAAAAACCAGTTTGTTATGAAAACAATGCGCCAAATTATCTTTGCAGGAGCCCTCTTATGGTTCAGTCCTGCCCTTCTGGGGCAAACCGATGAAAATTGGCTGGCAAAACTTGCTGAAGAGGAAAGTCTAGCTTTAGAAGCCCTGGTTCTGTATCCGGAAGACATCAGAGAAGACATATTCATTGCCTGCGGGCACCCCGAACTTTTGGTCAGGTTGGCCTCCCTGCAACAGGAAAGTGCGGAAAAATTTGAATTGCTGATGCAAGACAAGCCAGAGGATTTACAAGAGGCCATTTGGGATTTAAGTAGGTACGAAGGACTGATCCCCGGCCTGGCAGGGTTGCCTGCAAGTGACAAATCAGCCCTGAACAGACTACTGCAGGACTATCCTGAGGTCATCCATAAAAGAGCCAGAGACAGCTGGCAAAAAACGCCGTCGCTGATTCGGGAAGCTGCCTTTCTTATGGAGCGTGCGGAAACCTCCTTTGCCGCTTTATTGCAAACCTACCCTCCGGAAACGGCTAATGCCTTCCATAACCTTATTGAATACCCTGAATTGCTCAGCCTGCTACATGAAGAAATCAGACTGAGTATCGTAATCGGAGACTGGTATGCCCGCGATCCGGCATATATCCGATACCTTGCTGACAGTCTTGGCACGGTAGTAGCCCGGCAACAGGTGCAAGAACTCGAAGACTGGAAAAATGAAGTGGACAGGCAAAAAGAACTGGGACAGGATTTGTCCGCCGTTGCAGCTGATTTTGAGTCCTCCTATGGGTATGATGATCAATATTATGCGGGGAATATAAACGATGACCTTTATTACGACAATGCCCCTTCGGAGCAAATAGAGGTGCATTATTATTACCATTATCCTTACTGGTTGGGCTATCCATATTGGTATAGTTTTCCACGCTGGCGCCCGCTGCCTTTCTGGTACGAAGTCGGATTTCATTACTATCCGGGTCGAAGTCTTGTCATCGTTCGACTGCCGTCCATTTACTTTACCAACTGGTATTTTTCCCTCCCACAGCACCATTATCGGTACCCCCGGCTATCCCGACATTTTATCAATCACTACTACGGCCACCGCAATTCTACCAGCAGTATTCCGACCAGCGTCAGAGTCTGGAAACAGCTCAATCGCGAAGTCGTCAACGACAACTGGCTGAGAGATGACGGAAAACTGGAATACAGACTGGGCGAATTTGGGAAGTTTGAAGAACAGCGATTGCGATACAATGATAAAAACCCTGACAGGAAGCTTTCCCCTGCTGAATTTCTCGACAAGAAAACCCGTCGCTATCCTGACCTTGAAGGAACAACCCTAAACAGGGAACCAAGCCCTTCTCCCAGGATAAAACTTGAAATGCCACGGGAACGCGTTACAGAACCCAGGGTTTTACCCTCCACAAAACCGGACAAAAGAACCAATTCCCCCAAACCGGCGAGTATCGAAAAAGCGAAAGATATCCACCGGAACACCTGGACGCCAGACAGAAAAATTCCTACCAGGGCTTCTGCCACACAGAAAACCGGTAAGACAAAAGTAAGTAAAACGACCAAACGCAAGAAAACAGGGACTCCCTGATCATCGGAAGAAAGAGCCAGGTGAAATTACTTTTTGAACCTGGCTCCCTCTTCATTTCGGGTGCCCGGAGATAAATTGCGCCAATTGAAGCGATCTGACCATCTGTGTTTTTCTCCGGAGGCAGCAGCTGCAATCATTTCACCAATGACGGGAGCCATTTTGAACCCATGGCCACTGCCACCCGAGCCTACAGTAAGGCCTTCAAGTCCCGGATGACGGTCGATCCAAAAGTGTCCGTCCAGCGTATCGGTATAACAACAACGGCGGGAATAAACTATGGGATCCTTAGCGAGAGCAGGCATCCATTCAGCAAGCATGGCTCTCAAACCTGCCTCATCCTCCGGATACACTTTTCGCTCGTCATTTTCAGGATGCAAAACCAATCCTTCGCCATGATTGGCCACTTTGACGACCTGTTCTTCCGGATGCAATGGAAATCCGTACCAGCCAGTGCGGGAAATGTCCAAAGCAAAAACAGGTAGTTTGGGTGGAACACATAATTCAGGTCTGGAAGGTTTAAGGTGAAAAACGGGATGGCCTGTTATTCTGAAATAGGGCATTAATTCGGGAAGCAAATAAGGTGTGGAATTACCCGCACAAACGACCACTTCCCCAGCCATGAAGGTCTCCCCTTCCCTGGTCTTCACTCCGCAAGCCCTGTTTTTATCCAATAAAACATCCTCTGCTGTCTGGTTTTCAAACACCTCCACGCCCAACTCCCGCGCATAGCGGACAAGTGTGGAGACTGTTTTGCCGGAAGCAGCAAATCCACCCATGGGATTAAAAAAACCGGTGAAGTCCTTTCCTGTTTGAAGCACCGGATACAACTCAGCGATGGTTTTTGCATCCAACAGTTCAAGTTTCATGCCCCGCTTAAGCCCCGCTTGGTAAGAATCCTTTTCAAAAGAAGGAGTATCGCTGTTGATATTGTCTGAAGTAACCATCACATAACCTACCTCGTGGTACAAAACCTCATTGAACCACTCGTTCCATTCCTTCCACTTGGCTATGCTTTCGATGGTCATCTCCATGTATTCCAGGTCCTTGCCGTATTCAACCCTCACAGCCTTTGAAATATCTGTGGAGGCCGCCAACGGATGAGGTATTGTACCCGGATTGATTACTGCCACCCGGTAATTCTTTCGCGCCAATTCAACTGCGGCCGTAATGCCAAAAACTCCTGCTCCGGCGATCAGAAAATCGTATTTTGCCATGATTCAACAATTTAAGGATTCCGAAGATGCAATAAATTTTCGCTAAAATGCATGGATAGCAGGAAATTATTGCTAAAATTCATCTTCACTTAATACCGTATTTCGGAGAATGCAAGGAACCAAACAAAAAATACTACAAGCTGCGTTGAAGCTTTTCAACAAAGAGGGCATGGTCAATGTTCGATTGCAGCATATCGCGGACGAAGCCTTTGTTAGTGTTGGCAATCTGGCTTATCACTATGCCAACAAAGAAGCCATACTCCTGGCTTTGTACGAAGCATTGACCAAAAAACAACAGGAATTACTCGCAGAATACAGAATAGTACCCTTGTTTGACAACATAGACCGATTGATACACCACAGCTTTCAACTCCAACAGGAGTACCTGTTTTTCTTTGCTGACACCCTTGAAATCGTAAGAGCCAATCCGGTGATCGCTTCTGCACATCAGGAGCATATCCAATTCAAGCTGGCACAACTCCGGCAAATCATTGAGTTTAATGTTGCGCGCGGAGTTTTCCGGTCAGTTGAAAACAAAGATGCCTACCCCATCCTTGCCCGTCAGGTATGGATGACCATGGACTTCTGGATTTCTCAGGAACTGGTCAGCCGAGACCGCTTGCCCAAACCCACAGAATACAGACATGCAATCTGGAACCTTTTTATCCCCTGGTTTACTCCCATGGGACAACTGGAATACGAACAAATGCTGCAAATGCCTTATGACTTTTTCTATTAATCCGACTATTTGGCTTACATTAGAGCGATAATCTTTCCAAGCATGAAAAGTTTCCACCTGGATCCCGATGCATACGATGAACTGCTGCAATTGCTCAACAACCAGTATTTCACCGAAACTCCCGGGGACCTTACAGACCTTAACTTCCTCCTTGACGACTATTGGCTCAGAGACACTGCGGTAATCGAAAACATAGTAAATCGAGCGGGGATGTGGGAAGTCCATTTGGTATTTGCCCACTATCAGGAACCTTTCAAATTGATCAAACGAGTCATTTCAAGCTATCCCAGCAAAGAAAAAGCCGAACTCAACGCCTGGTACATCCGCAGAATAGCTGCCAAAGATCAGCGCGGCACCCTTAAACTAAACCCGGAGAATTTTTGTCTATGTACTAATTAATTCAAGTAACACCCTAAAACCATAGAAATCCAAGCAAGAATGGCGGACTTAAACACCAAACAAAAGATCATCTACGCGGCAATCCGATTGTTTAACGAACAAGGAATTGCAAATGTTCGCCTACAGCAAATCGCTCAGGAAGTGGGAATCAGTCCGGGAAATCTCGCCTACCATTTTCGAAACAAAGAAACAGTGGTAGAAGCAGTAATTGAGGAGTTATATGATGAAGACATTGAAATCCTCGGAGCCTATCGCATTTATCCCAATCTCATAGATTTTGACAACCAATTGTCCAGATACTATACCTTTATAGAAAAATACCCCTTTTATTTTTTGGATTTTCCGGAAATTGAAAGAAATTATCCCGAAATTCAAACCAAACGGATGGGGCATATCAATAAAATGATCAGCCAAATCCGTCGTCGATTCGACTTTAATCAACAAAGGGGAATCATAAAAGCAGAGCCCAAACCCGGTATTTACGACGATGTGGCACAGGCCATTTGGGTACTCATCACTTTCTGGTTTCCCCAAAACCTGGTCAGAGGTAATTCAAACACTCTGGATGCAACTCAATTCAAAGAGTTGATCTGGAACCAGATGTATCCTTATTTTACAAATGCGGGCATTACGGAATACGAACAACTAATCGTGCCAATTTTGAAAAAACAGTTTTAAGAGGCATCGATAGCAAGCTCACGTACTGCCAATAACTCTGATCCGTAAAACTATGACAAACCTGATTTGGCTTAAAGGCGGCGCATGCAGCGGCAATACCATGTCGTTTTTAAATGCAGAACAACCTTCTGTCATAGAGCTTGTTACAGATTTTGGCATCCGAATACTCTACCACCCTTCCATTGGCCTGGAAATCGGCGAACAAGTAAAAGAAGTCCTCCAGGAAGCACTCGACGGTGTCGTCCCACTCCATATTTTTGTTTTTGAAGGATCCGTCATTCAGGGTTCTGACGGAAGTGGCAACATGAATTACTTTGCCGGAAGGCCCACAAAAGACTGGGTTTATGACCTCTCTCGAATTGCCGACTACGTAGTGGCCATTGGCGATTGCGCCACCTGGGGTGGCATCATGGCGGTACCTCCCAATCCAACTGAATCTACAGGAGTGCAGTTTTCCAAAAAGGAAAAAGGAGGTTTTCTAGGTCCTGATTTCGTATCCAAAGGCGGTTTTCCCGTTATCAATATCCCCGGATGCCCCGCTCACCCTGATTGGATGACTCAGATCCTGGTAGCCATTGCAAGCGGCAGGATGTCGGACGTATTGCTCGATGACTACCAACGGCCCAAGACTTTTTTCACGGACTTTGTGCAGACCGGCTGCCCGAATGTCAATGCCTTTCAACACAGTGTAGCGGGTGGTTTTGGCAAACAGGGAGGATGCCTTTTCTACGAAGTAGGGTGCCGTGGCCCCCTTACCCGTGCAAGCTGCAACCGCATCCTTTGGAACCGACATTCCAGCAAAACGCGCGCAAACCATCCCTGTTTGGGGTGTACCGAACCCGGATTCCCGCACCACGACCTCAAAAAGGGAAGCATTTTCAAAACCATGAAATACCTGGGGCAATTCCCCAAAGAGACCCCGCCTGGTGAAAGCAAGCTCTTGTATTATTTCAAGTCAGGCATGCACCGTGCCTTGGGACCAAAAGAGGAATGAAACCTCATTTTTGAAGTCATTTTCGATTTTTTAGTAATTATTTTCTAATTTATTTTAGAAAACATTTTCTATTCTGACAAGTATCCCTATATTTGGACAAGGTTCATTTGGTCAATCTAAAATTTGGCTGAGAATCTAAATTCAAAATTATTTTCAGCATTACGAAAACCAACTTCGATTATGGCTAATGTATTATGGCTTCAAGGTGGTGCATGTAGTGGAAACACCATGTCCTTCCTCAATGCCGAAGAACCGACGGTCGTTGAACTGATCGTGGATTTTGGCATCAACATCCTCTGGCATCCCACCGTAGGTCTTGAAATTGGTCATCAGGTAAGTGACTTGATGAACGACTGCATTTCAGGAAAAACCCAATTGGATATCTTCGTCTTTGAAGGTTCCGTGGTCCAAGGACCCAATGGTACCGGCAAAATGAATTACTTTGCCGATCGCCCTATGCAGGATTGGATCAGAGAACTTTCTGCTGCTGCCCAGTTTGTAGTAGCTATCGGGGACTGTGCCACTTGGGGAGGAATTCCCGCCGTACCACCCAACCCCAGTGAATCTACCGGTTTCCAATTTCACAAAAAAGAAAAAGGTGGCTTTTTGGGAGCAGATTTTGTTTCCAAAGGAGGCTTGCCGGTAATCAATATCCCGGGTTGCCCTGCCCACCCTGACTGGATCACACAGATCCTGGTAGCCATATCAACCGGTCGAATTGGCGATGTTCTTATTGATGAGTACCACAGACCCAAGACATTCTTTACCGATTTCGTACAAACAGGTTGCCCCAATGCCGCCAGTTTCTATGAAAAAATCGACGGCCACTTCGGAAAAAGAGGAGGATGCTTGTTCTATGAAGTAGGTTGTCGCGGGCCTATGACCAGAGCCAGTTGTAATCGGATTCTATGGAACAGACATTCCAGTAAAACAAGAGCCAACCACCCTTGTCTGGGCTGTACAGAACCCGGATTCCCGCACCACGATCTCAAGAAGGGCAGCGTGATGAAATCCATGAAATACCTGGGTTTGTTGCCTAAAGAAGTACCTACCGGAGAATCCAAATTGAATTATTACATCAAGGCCGGTATGAATAAAATCTTATCCACACCAAAAGAGCTTTCTGAGACCTCAAAATAAACTTTTAATCACCCGACTCTCGTCTAAAATTAACATACAATGTCATTAAAAGAACTCAACATATCACCGGTAGGTCGCGTGGAAGGTGACCTCGATGTGAAAGTCTATATGGAAAATGGCGTAGTCACCCGGGCACACACCCAGGCAGCCATGTTCCGTGGTTTTGAAAAAATTCTACAGGGCAAGGATCCTCAATCAGGTTTGATCGTCACTCCACGTGCCTGCGGAATATGCGGAGGATCTCACTTGTATTGTGCCTCTTCCGCGCTGGATGTGGCCTGGAACACTACCCTACCCCCCAATGCCCTCCTACTCAGAGCAATCGGGCAAGCAACAGAAACCATACAAAGTATCCCGCGTTGGTTTTATGCCATCTTTGCCACCGATATGGCCAACAAAAAATTTGCCAACAAACCACTTTACCAGGAAGTTGTCAAAAGATGGGCTGCCTACGTAGGTACTTCCTTCCAAACGGGAGTGACAGCTTCGGGAAGACCTGTAGAGGTGTATGCTATCTTCGGCGGACAATGGCCTCACTCAAGCTACATGGTTCCCGGTGGCGTCATGTGTGCTCCGACATTGAAAGACATCACCCGCGCTCATGCCATCATGAACCAGTTTAGAAACGACTGGTTGGAGCCTGTGTGGCTGGGATGTTCTATCGAACGCTACATGCAAATCCAATCCTGGGATGACCTGATGGAGTGGCTCAACGAAAACGAATCCCACTTCAACAGTGACCTGGGGCTATTGATCCGGGCAGGTCTCGAATTCGGTTTGGACAAATTCGGTCAGGGAGTAGGAAAATTCCTAGCCTGGGGTGCCTACCTTCACAAAGACCTTTACAACAATCCGACCATCGAAGGCAGAAATGCAGCGGCTATCAGCCCCGGTGGATTTTGGGATGGCAAAAACTACCACGAAGCAGATCACAAACAAGTGGCAGAGCACGTCAAACACGCCTGGTACCTCAATCAGGCAGATGCACTGCATCCCTTTGACGAACCTGCTCCAATGCCTTCTACAGACTCCCGTACCTTGGAACACTCTGACTTCAACGACAAATACAGCTGGGCAAAAGCACCTCGATTCATGGGCCATGCCGCAGAAGCAGGACCTTTGGCACGCGTAATCATGAACGCCAATCCGGCCAACCTGGACCACCAAATCAAGGATCCGCTTTTCGGCGACATCATGGCTAAAATGGGTCCTTCTGTATTCACACGAGTATTGGCAAGAGTACACGAGGCACCCAGACTTTATACCATGATCAACGATTGGTTGAGCCAGGTAAGACTGGACGATGAGTTCTACATCAAACCTACCGAAAAAGACGGCATAGGTTGGGGAGCCACCGAGGCAGCTAGAGGTGCTCTCGCACACTGGATTAAAATCAAAGACGGTGTTATTGAAAATTATCAGATCATTGCACCTACTACCTGGAACGTAGGGCCAAACGACAGCGAAGGCAAAGCCGGACCTATTGAATGTGCCCTGGAAGGAACAGAAATTGAAGATCCGCACGATCCGGTAGAAGTAGGAATGGTAGCTCGTTCCTTCGACTCTTGTCTGGTGTGTACGGTACACGCACACGACAACAAATCGGGCAAACAATTGGCAAAGTTCAAGCTATAACTTTAATTCGGTAACTAATCTTAACCCGCTAATTCCTGTTGGCGGGTTTTTTTTATGTAAATTCCAATTTTGAATCGAACAACAAAACGACATGCAAACCAAAACGGCAGTACTTGGCTTTGGCAATCCCGTCAGAGCCGATGATGGTGTAGGAATTTATGTGGTGCAAACCCTCCAGGAAAAACTAGGCGAACGCGAGGACATTAGCATTTTCGATATGGGAACCGCCGCCTTTGAAGTCCTTTTCAAACTAAAAGGCCATCAGGAAATCATCCTTGTAGATGCTGTAATCAACTCCGGTGAACCTGTAGGAACCCTATTCAAATTACCGGCTTCCGAAGTAGAAGCCCAAATTGAAGATGATCCCATGGTTTTTTTGCACGGACTCAAATGGAATCAGGCCCTTTCCTATGCCAGAAAAATGTTGGGTGATGAGTATCCTGAAAACATCAATGTATATCTGATCGCAGTAGAAGACACCCGCTTTAATACCGGTATGACCGAAGCAGCCATAAAAGGAGCAGACACCGTGATCGACATCCTCTACAAACAGCTGAAACATTGATTCCATAAAATTCTTAAAACCGGCACTATGTTCATCCCTCCCCAAACACTAAAAAGCAACTTTGCCTCCGGGGATTCCTCATGCGAAGGCATAAAACTCCAATCAGGGCACCTGATCATCGGAGCAGCAGTAGTTGCTGACATTTTTGGCGAAGCCCTAAACGCCAACCTCGTTTATTACCCTGAAAGGCATACCCTCCTTCTGGCTCCCTATGGCGATGAATTGTTTACCCAACTCCACAAAGCAAAAAAATGCATGCTCAAAGGGAAAAACGCTAAAGGAGATAAATCAATAGCCTTACAAGGTATCCTGATCGACCATCAGATTGATGCCGAGGAACGCTCACTGGAATACACCCT
>JALQTV010000088.1 GCA_023268675.1 Saprospiraceae bacterium
ACCATCATTACAAGTTGCGCAAGCAGTACAAGGACCACCGCAATCTATACCAGTCTCTCCTTGGTTTTGGACTCCATCACTACAAGTTGGGGTTGTTCCGCCTCCTGTGCCTAATACATTGGCCGCATTATTGGTAATCCTGGATAATGAACTAGCAATATAGTTTTCCATTCGCGTAACTTGTCCTGCTGAGAACATATACATACAAGCATCGTTGGTATAATCCATGTAACTCATGTGCATGTCAACAGAACCGCAACTGGAAGAGCCCAGACTGGGGCATCCATAATATTCGTTATCTTGGTTTGGTGTGTCTGAAACGTTATCACTATCAGTACAGCTGGAACCCCTTCCCCAAATGTGATCCAACAAAAAATAGTGACCCAATTCGTGGGTCAAGGTTCTTCCTTTATTGTAAGGTGAAGTTGAATAGACTTCTCCACAACTCCCACCAACTCCAAATGCTGCGGCATCTATCACAACTCCGTCACCATCTCCATCACCTCCCAGAGGAGAATACCCGAGATACCCGGTATTTTTGATCACAAAAATATTCAGGTAATTAGCCCATTTACTGGAAAAATCACCGGTTACCTGGTTGATTGTTATGGCCAGATCGCCATCGGAAAGCCCTGTTCCGGAAGGGTGGTTACGACTTGCAATTTCAAATTGCAGACAAGCTTCTCCATTAGAAACGCCGGGGAAATAGGCTGCCGCCGACCCAGACCACAGAGTTATATCTGTATTGGTTCCCTGGAAATCTTTGTTGAGCGCATTAATTTGACCAATCGACAAAGTTTCAAGACAAGAAGCATTGGGACTGGACAAACCCACAAAATGTATGGCAACAGGAACTTTTACCGGAGAACTACAGACTGCACGAGGGCCTCCTGAAACGCCGGCTCTTGAAAGCTTCTCGCGGAACTTAGCCTGAAATGCTACATTTTTCATCAACTTATCCATGTGGATATCCATTCCACAACTCCTGGCTGGTGCTGTCGCTATCTGTTGATCGATCGAATTGGGCATCGTGCTTTGAAGAGTAGAATTAACCTGGCTCGTCAATGGAAAACGTAGTAAAAGTAGCACAAAAAAAAAGAAAAGGGATAATTGTCGAGAGTTGCGCATAGGAACGATTCTTGTTGATAATCTTAATTTTGGAGACTGACATAAAAACCGGGAAAAAACCCTGTTTTTTAAACCAATATATCAAAATTACTTTAAAAGTTCACCTGCTACCACTTTAGTGCACGGTTAGCAAATTTCATGTCTATTCCATCGAGATGTTCATAAAAATCATCCAGATACTCTAATAATTCTTTTCTGGATTTACCATCCAGTTTTTTAAAAGAACGAACAAGGGAATAAATTTCGTCTTTTTTTTCGATGAACTTGCTTAAAGCCTCATTTCGTAATTCCTCATTCAAAGAAATGCCTATATAACACCTGTCAGTCAATTTGCTAAGACCCAATTCGCTGTTAGGGATAGCATAAGGGGCATTGACCCAACCTGAAAAATCAAAATCGTAGGGGATGCTGAAAAAATTCCCTGTTTGCTTCTCTTTGAATAGCTTAACATTCCGGTTCATTAATACACTCCAATCCGTATTTCCTATCATGTATTGAAAAAGGGACAGTAAAGCGAGGTCATGCCAATCCATACTAGCGATATCCGGATTCAGGCAATCGTCGCACTCTTCAGAAAGCAGTCGTTCAGCCAATTCATCAGAATCCTCAATCAATAAAGCGAATCGACGTTGCTTTGATAACAGACCGGATTCATCCAGGTAGACAATCCTTGCCAGTTGTACCTGATAACTATGAGGCGTCAAAATATTAAAGATTCGGTACGCCAAGTACTCCCTTAAGATGTTCTGCCTTGAAATCAACGGGTCATTGAGACAATGGGTTACCAGTTTTATGTCATTGTGTTCTGCAAGGCCATCTTTTCGGAGCTCTTTTTTGCGAAATTTCAAAAAAAGCGGTGGAAAATCACAAGTTAGCCTTCTAAACCGTCCCCTTAATTGCAAATTGACCTCTCTGCTAATCCAGGTATTATTCTTTTCATACGAAAATACAGCCTTTAACTCATCACTGTTGTGAGAATCTTCAATTAAACTACTCAAATCTCCTTCCAAACGGCAATTCAAGACCTCTGACTGGTACATTTCCCGGAAAACCGTATTCGATTGTTGGGCAGTTACATCAAATACCGATAAGGCTCCAAATAAGAAGATTATCGAGGCTAGCTTAAACAAACGAAATATGCTGTACTTGTACCAGAACATAAATTTATTGTTAATTTTTCCGATATATTTGCCCAAAAAATGCTGCTAACTGATAATGGAACAGCATCCAAGTTGCCTCGCTATGAAAAAACCAAATCCGAATCGACGGTATTCCTTTAAAAGCATTCTGATAATATTGTCACTTGTGCTGCCTGCATGTAAAAGTACTAAGGAATTACCGGTAGCGCAAACAGCCCCCCTATTGGAAAAACCTAAAAATATAGTTCTTTTGATTGGCGATGGAATGGGGCTTTCTCAAATCAGCGGATTGATTTATTCACAAAAAGATGCGAGTAGTTTTGAGGCATTTCCTGTAATTGGATTTCACAAATCATATTCTTATGATGACCTCATAACAGATTCTGCTGCGGGAGCAACAGCTTTTTCTTGTGGTGTAAAAACCTTTAACAACGCAGTTGGCTTAAACAAAGATACCCTTCCGGAACTTACCATCCTGGAAGAAGCGGAACAATACGGCCTTTCAACCGGCTTAATAGCTACCTCAAGCATTGTACATGCAACCCCTGCAGCTTTTATCGCTCATCAGCCAATGCGCACCATGTACGAAGCCATTGCTGCTGATTTTCTGAAAACCGAAATTGACTTTTTCTTAGGCGGTGGCGAAGAATATTTCAACAATCGCAAAACTGACAAAAGAGATCTCATACAGGAACTGAAAGCCAAAAATTACAATGTATTGCATGATTACAGCGATTTTGTACCAAAAAAATTCAATCCTGAAAAGAATCTGGCATTTTTTACTGAAAGCAAGCATCCTACCTCGGCAATTGCTGGAAGAAATTACCTCGCCAACGCTGCAAGCTTAGCCCTGGATTTCCTCGAAAATCATGGCGAAAAAGGTTTTTTCCTTATGATTGAAGCCTCACAAATTGACTGGGGCGGACACAGTAATGACGAAACCATGGTAATTCGTGAGATGCAGGATTTCGATCGCACCATAAAAAGAGTACTCGAATATGCACGAAAAAAAGGCGACACCCTGGTTATCCTTACTGCCGACCACGAAACCGGTGGCTTTTCCCTTCAACCCGGGTCCAAGTTTGGGAATATCAAGGGTGGTTTCACTACAAATGGGCACACAGCAAGCCTTGTTCCCGTTTTCGCCTTCGGCCCTGCCGCAAAAACTTTTTCAGGCATATATGAAAATACAAACATCCACAAACTCATGCGCCTGGCTTTAGGTTTTGTGCAGGCCGAGACAGAAAAAAATCAAAACTAGTCCTTGAAAAAGTTGTTTCAATAGCATAAGTCTTAACAAAAAGCCAATGAGTATGCTATACGAAGCAAACGAAAATCTTGAACTAGTACGCCAAAGTGCACGAGATTTTGCGCAAAATTTCATCCAGCCCCATGTCATGGAATGGGATGAAGCACAGATATTCCCAAGAGAGTTATTCACACACATGGGCCAACAAGGTTTTATGGGTGTGTTGGTTCCCGAAGAGTATGGAGGATCCGGCCTTTCTTATCCGGCTTATATAGCCATCATTGAAGAAATAGCTCAGGTATGTGGTAGTATAGGTCTTTCAATTGCAGCACATAATTCCCTGTGCACCAATCATATTCTTAGTTTTGGTTCTGACAAACAAAAACAAAAATACCTTCCCCGCCTCGCAAGTGGCGAATGGATCGGTGCCTGGGCACTGACCGAACCCAATACTGGTTCTGATGCAGGCAGAATGCAATGCGTGGCTGAAAAAGATGGAAATGATTACATCTTAAACGGAAGTAAAAATTTCATTACCCATGGAAAGTCAGGCGAAATAGCAGTTGTAATTGCAAGAACTGGCGAACCTCTTGATAGCCATGGAATGACGGCATTTGTCATCGAAAAGGGCACCTCCGGGTTCAAGGCAGGCAAAAAAGAAAACAAACTGGGAATGAGAGCTTCCGAAACTGCTGAACTCATATTCGACAATTGCAGAGTTTCAAAAGATCAGATCCTGGGAAAGGAAGGCGAAGGATTCATTCAGGCCATGAAAATCCTGGATGGAGGAAGAATATCCATTGCGGCTCTTTCTTTGGGGATAGCTAAAGGAGCCTTTAATGCAGCTAAACAATATGCTAAAGAAAGACAACAATTTGGAAAGCCTATAAGTCAATTTCAAGCAATCAGTTTCAAGTTAGCTGATATGGCCACTAAAATTGAAGCGGCAGAGCTTATGACGCATAAAGCTGGAGCCTTAAAATCCAATGGCAAAAAGGCTACTCAAATTGCCGCCATGGCTAAATACTACGCTTCAGAAACAGCTGTAAATATTGCCAATGAAGCTGTTCAAATTTTCGGGGGATACGGTTATACAAAAGATTATCCTGTTGAAAAACATTACCGTGACGCGAAGCTGTGTACCATTGGCGAAGGCACTTCAGAAATTCAAAAATTAGTAATTGCAAAAAACTTGCTGAAAGAATAGAAAGCATTAGGTGAACAATTCTTGTTACCTTTATACCTGGGATAAAAAAAGTGCCTTTTGCCGAAGCAAAAAGCACTCAAAATAAGCCAGTAAATATATCCCTAATGAAAAAGCCTGAAGAATAGCACAGCCTGTTCTCTACCCTCTTCTTCCAATCTCCTTGACTTGGACGGGCTGTGTTGTTTTGTTACAAAGTCAAATCAACTATCTTGCATTTCCAATGGTAATTGCGACAGCAAGCCCTACCAATAATTTTGAGATAGCTTACAAATAACTTACCTTGGTTTTGAGTTGTATCCTTTGCTAACTCGTTTGTCGTTGAATACATTTACTATTAATCAACTATCGTACCAAAATGAAGCAGCCGTCGATTTTTTTACTGATTTTTTTTGCGATCTTATCGCAATCATGCCAACAAAAACCTGATTATCAAGGAGTATTAGATGTCAAAAAAAGTGCTATTGCAGACAAAGCCATGGTTGTTTCAGCTCACCCGGCTGCAACCAAAGTGGGATTAGATGTACTTAAAAAAGGGGGAAATGCTATAGATGCTGCTATAGCTGTACAATTTGCGCTTGCGGTAACCTACCCTGTAGCTGGAAATATCGGAGGAGGAGGCTTTATGGTTATACGAAGCAATGATGGCACTACTTACGCTTTAGATTATCGGGAAAAAGCACCTGCTGCTTCAAAAGAGACCATGTATCAGGATAGTACCGGCCAAATCATTGATGGCCTTAGTCGACTCGGGCATCTGGCAGCCGGAGTGCCAGGCAGTGTAGCAGGCATGTTTGCCGCGCATGATAAATTGGGGAAATTAGACATGAAAGAACTTATTCAGCCTTCGATTGACCTGGCCGCTTACGGATTTTCTTTAACCGAGCAACAAGCAAAAGGTTTGAACAGAGCGAAAGAAAGGTTTGAAACCTATAATACCCAACCTACCGTATTTGTAAAAGACACAGAGTGGAACACGGGTGATTTGCTGGTTCAGGAAGACCTGGCTCACACCCTTAGTCTTATTCGCGATCAAGGAAAAGCCGGATTTTATGAAGGTGAAACGGCTGATAAAATTGTAGCAGAAATGGAACGTGGCAATGGCATTATTTCAAAAGAAGACCTGAAAAATTATGAGGCAAGTTGGAGAACTCCCGTTTCTTCAGAATATAGAGGACTCAAAGTAATTGGAATGCCCCCCCCATCCAGTGGAGGAATTGCCTTGAATCAATTATTGCAAATGGTTGAACCCTACCCTCTTAGTGAGTATGGTTTTCAGTCACAAAACACGGTTCACTTAATGGTAGAAGCAGAAAGAAGGGTTTATGCCGACAGGGCCACCTACCTGGGTGACAGTGATTTCTTTGATGTTCCCATGGCTGCTTTGACTGACGCAAGTTATCTAAAAAACAGAATGGCGGACTTTAACCCTAACAAAACTACTCCTAGCAGTGAAGTTGTGGCCGGTGACGTAAATAGTTACCGTGAAAGTGACCAGACTACTCATTTTTCAGTAGTAGATGCAGAAGGAAATGCTGTTTCCGTTACAACAACCATTAATGGTGGCTACGGAAATTATGTTGTAGTAGGTGGAGCAGGATTTCTTTTAAACAACGAAATGGATGACTTCAGCTCGAAACCAGGAGAACCCAATATGTTTGGACTAATCGGTGCCGAAGCCAACAAAATTGAACCTGGTAAGCGCATGTTGAGCTCCATGACCCCGACCATTTTGGAAAAAGATGGAAAATTATATATGGTAGTGGGCACGCCCGGGGGATCCACCATCATCACTTCTGTTTTCCAAACCATCCTTAATGTGGTTGATTTTGGCATGAGCATGACAGAAGCTGTTGCAGCCCCCAGATTTCACCACCAGTGGCTGCCTGAGGTAGTGGCAGCAGAGCCCAACGCCATGGATGCCACCATCAGAAAGGCACTTGAAGACATGGGGCATATATTCACTGAAAGATCCAGCATTGGCCGTGTAGATGCCATTCTTGTGTTGCCTGACGGCAAACTGGAGGGAGGTGCCGATCCAAGAGGTGATGACCATGCCGAAGGCTATTAAAATCTTGAATTAAATATAATTGAACAAAAGGGTAGCAAGTGTTTTATACCTAAAACAATACTTATGAATAAAATTTCACTTGCTACCCTCTTTTTTATCCTAAGCATTGGATACTGCCTTGCACAACAACCTGATTTGATCACAGTCAATGAATCCTTTTTGGATAAGCAGCAAAAAAGTATGATTGTTTTAGGAAGTTGGGCACTCGGCAATGTTGTACTGGGTAGTATCTACACCTCCGGAAGTACCGGGTCTCAGCGTTACTTCCACCAAATGAACATGGGATGGAATGCTGTTAACCTCGGGATTGCAGCATTTGGATACTATCAGGCATTCCGCACTGATCCCGGTAGCTGGGAACTGGCAGAAAGTATCAGACAGAACTATAGCCTGGAAAAAATACTTTTGCTAAACTCAGGCTTGGACCTTGCCTACATGGCAAGCGGTGTCTGGATGATGGAAAAAGCCAAAAATACAAGCAAAAATCCCGAAAGATGGAAAGGATTCGGTCAATCGCTTATTCTTCAGGGAGCTTTTCTACTTGTTTTTGACCTTGCCACCTTTGCCATCCATTCCGCTGACAACCATAATTTAGACAATTTGATAGGACAACTTCATTTCAGTGGCAGCGCACTACAGCTCAGTCTGAAATTTTAAATTTGATTGTATGGCCTCTGACAGACTGAAAGACATACCCGGTTTTTCCATAGACAGTGTAGCAGCAAAAGCCGGGCAGGATCCCGATATATTGCGCTTAGAAAACCTGGATACGGATCTCCGCCCCCCCCTTAGCGTAATCAAAGCCACTGAAAAGGCCATTAAACTGGATGATGGCAACACATATCTTCCTTTTACAGGCCAGGAATTGCTAAGAGAATTAATAGCGACGCGAATAAACCAACAAGCAGGTTTGAACTGGAACGCTCATCAGGTAATCATCACCAATGGTGGTACGGAGGGTATGATGGACGTTCTTCTTGCCCTAACAGATCCGGGAGATGAAGTCATTCTGACAGACCCTACCTATGCCGGGATGATTTACCGGGTAAAGTTAACCGGTGCGGTGCCTGTTTTGGTTTCTTTCGTACCCCAAAACAAAGAGTGGAGACTTGACCTGGATCGACTAAAAGACGCCATTACCTCTCGCACCAAAGCGCTTTTTATCATGAACCCCTCCATGCCTACTGGAGCGGTGCTTTCTGCCCAGGAATGGGAGTTCATTTCAAAACTCTGCCAAAAACACAATTTATGGCTATTTTACAATGCTGCCATGGAGCGTATTTTATACGACAATCAACCTTTCATTCACCCGGCTGGTTTAAACGGAATGGCTGAAAGAACTGTCGTAATTGGTTCTGCTTCAAAGGAATTTAGAATGATCGGGTGGCGTATGGGATGGATAGCTGCTCCAAATAAAACAATCGAAGCACTCGCCAAGGCTCACATTTACAATGTAGTGACCAGCAGTGCCTTTGCCCAAAACGCACTGGTCAAAGCTTTCACTGAAGAAGCGGAACTATCATTTCAGTCAAGTGTACAAATCTGGGAAGAAAGGAGAAACATGGTAAACTTACAATTAGCTGATTATGACATGATTTCTGCTGCCGGAGGCTGGTCTCAACTATTGGATGTTTCAGCTCTGGGTATTTCCGCAGACAAAGCATCTCAATTGTTACTTGAACGGGGAAAAGTAGCCGTAACCCCTATGACTCACTGGGGGAAAGAACACAGCAAAAACTATATCAGACTCGTATTCAGCAATGAACCTGTAGAACGACTGGCAAGCCTGAAAGAAAGATTCCAACACACTTTTTCCTGAAGATTCAGGTTGAAGCCCTCTTTCCCAATTCTACAACTTCAAGACCACTTACTTTACCAGAATCAATGGTCAAACGCATCACGGTTCGCATTTGATGAAAGCCATGCCTTCCACATGCTCCCGGGTTTACATAAAGCAATGCAAATTTTTGGTCAGGAGCAACTTTGCAAATGTGAGAATGACCGCAAACCAATAAATCCGGTTTTTTCTCCTCCAACAAAGCCCGCAACTCCGGTGTATATTTCCCTAAGGGTCCTGCTATATGGGTCATCAAAATCTTTACTCCTTCGATTTCGGTTTCATAAACCTCCGGCAATTCCCACCGAAGAGAACCACCGTCTATGTTTCCAAAAACTGCCTGAAGTGGCTTGAAAGAACCCAACTGATCGAGTAATTCAGCGCTGCCAATGTCTCCGGCATGCCAGACCTCATCACAATCTTTAAAATGAACAAAAATAGAAGGATCAAGAAAACCATGAGTATCGGAGAGCAAACCAATTTTTCGCATGAAACTAATTGTAGTTACCGGAAGGCAAAATGACAAAGCCGTTTTCAACCAAGCTTCCAAAATCATCATAACTTATTTTTCCATATCCACCACTACCCCAGGACCTTCCCCAGGTCCCCATCAGTTCAAAAGACTTTTCCAGTTCATCATACCCTACCACCAAAAATGGAAACAACTCATTGCCTTCCTGCAATTCTAAAAGACGAGTACCTGTAATATCTTTCACATTAGGAGCGGTACGAAGTTCAACAATAACCGGATTCCCCCGCATCAGAGCTTTTTTGGTTTCAAAAACTCTTTGTCCGGGCCTGGTGATATCCCGGTAAAGATGTAGATAATTGGAAATGTTATACTTAAATGTCGCATAAACAGCATTGGTAAGGGTGGAAGCTCCATAAGGAAGTATGGCAGCACTTACGGTACCATCCGCTGCCAACCATTCAAATGCTTCACGGAAACCTGAATTTTTCCCACTATTGATCAGGTTTAAAATTACGTATTCCGGACTTAAATTGACCTTATAGTTTTTGTCAAGATTGACATAAAACTCTAAACAGGCTGTCAGGATGTAGGCCCATTCATCCCCGGGGTGGGCAACTTTCCTGATTGGCATCATGTAAGACTTTACAC
>JALQTV010000089.1 GCA_023268675.1 Saprospiraceae bacterium
AAAAGCCATCTACAGTAGTATCTGCGTCCGCAATAAAGTTAAATCTTTTTGGCTGAAGTTGTTTTACCCTTGTTGTTGCGTCAGCTAAATCAATAACATTTTCTTTTAATCTATGGTCTGATGATGTGTTGTATGCCGTAGAACTACCACTTGTTGAAATTGAGCCTACAGTGCCATTTGGATTATCAAATTGAACTTGCGTTCTTCCTGCTGTGCTATTTCTTGAACAAGCAATTGGTGGACCACTGTATAACTGCACACCATTCACACTTCCACCACTATATGGAATTGTATCTCCTACACTTACTTTACCATTACTATCTATACGCATACGCTCTGTTCCTGCAGGTGCTAAAACCAAATCTGAATTTGTAAAACCTAAAAAATGTGCATTACTTGCATTGTTTTGGAAACCCATATTAACTGTAGAGCCATCACTATGATGAATAACTAATGGTTTTTCATTGGTGCTATCAACAGTATTTCTTCCGTCAGATGCAATAGTTAAAGCAGTAGAAGTAGCATTGTCATCAATACCTGTAGATGTGAATCCTGTTAATGTTCCAACCGATGTAATATTCGGTTGTGCTGCAGTAGTTAATGTTCCTGCTAGACCACCACTAGATGCATCGAATGTAACTCCACTAGGTATAGTAATGGTATCACCACTATCTCCTAAGGTAACTGTGGTTCCTGTGCCCTGAGGATTAATCTACGATCATATTTGCTGCATCCAGTTCCTGCTCCCTTATTGCTGCGGGCAGTTCTCTGAACTCGTACTGCTGGTTTCTAAGCTTAGGTGTAAATCCTGCTTCGCGGATCGCCTTCTGGATGCCTGACGCCGTGAACCTGAATCTTGCACCGGCTGCCGACACCACATTTTCCTCTATCATGATGCTTCCAAAGTCATTGGCACCAGCATGCAGGCATGTTTGTGCAACCTGCTTGCCAACTGTGAGCCAAGAAGCCTGGATATTTGTAACATTAGGCAACATGATGCGGCTCATGGCAATCATGCGTACATATTCGTCTCCTGTACAAGTATTACGCGCACGCTTTAATTTTTTCAGAATAGTGTCCTCGTCCTGGAATGGCCAGGGGATGAAAGCGATGAAACCTTTGGCATCTGCCGGTTTTTCTGACTGCACCTGTCTTATGGCCACCAGGTGTTCCATCCGTTCCATGTTCGTTTCAATGTGCCCGAACATCATAGTTGCGGAAGTAGTCAATCCAATTTTGTGCGCAGCACGCATCACATCAAGCCATTCTTTTCCACCGCACTTCCCTTTCGAAATCAAGCGTCTGACACGATCGCTGAGAATTTCCGCCCCGGCTCCGGGGAGAGAATCCAATCCGGCATCTTTCAGTGCCTGCAGCACTTCGATGTGGGATGCCTGCTCCAGTTTAGCAATGTGGGCAATTTCAGGGGGCCCCAGGGCATGTAATTTCAATTCGGGGTAGAGTGACTTGAGTGTTTTGAACAAATCTACATAGTAAGAAAGTCCCAGGTCCGGATGATGTCCACCCTGCAGTAGCAATTGCTCTCCGCCATATTGGAAAGTTTCTTCTATTTTTTGTTTGTACTCTTCAATACTGGTAATATAAGATTCGCCATGTCCTGGCCTTCGGTAAAAATTACAAAACTTACAATTTGCGATACATACATTAGTGGTATTTGAATTCCGGTCAATTATCCAGGTTACATTATTGCCGGGAACATGCTGCTGTCGAAGGCGGTTTGCCGTGTACATCAATTCTGCAGTACCTGCTTGTTCGAATAAAAATACACCCTCCTCAGCTGATAAAAACGATCGTTGCAATGCTTTATGTAGCAAATCATCTACCCTCATGATCTTGATTTTTTTTCTTCTAATCGGGAAATCTTTAATCCAACAAAGATAATCAACGCTGTGTTTACCAAAGGACGGTTTTTTGCTGCCGCAAAAAAATGCAGCCTTGTTTTAAATATAATTATCGGCACGAAAACCTCTTAAAATAGCATAATCAGATATAATTGCCTATATTTGAAGCTGAAAAGCAGAAAGGGAACCGGAAGTTCCCTTTTTTTCGTTACTAAAACTGAATTTGCAACCTTGGTAGAGGAAAAAATTTGTGACCTGTTGGATGAAAAATTTCAGGAAGAAGGATTCGAAGACTGTTTCCTGATCGAACTCAAACTATATCCAACAAACAAACTGGAAGTTTTCATAGATGCCGACTCGGGATTGACGCTCGAAAAATGCCGCTCGATCAGCCGTTACCTGGAAAATTACCTGGATACAGAAGGGGTATTGGGAGAAAAATACACCCTCGAAGTCTCCTCCCCCGGTATCGACAGACCCTTGAAATTGACCCGACAATATCAGAAAAACATAGGTCGGCAAGTAGAAGTTACCCTGGCTGACGGAAGCAAAGAAACAGGTACGCTGGACGCTGTTTCAGAAGAGGCCATTGTGCTGCACCAGGAGGAAAAGAAAAAGGAAGGCAAAAAAAATATTAAAATAGAAAAAAAGAACCAGATTCCATTTGAATCAATCCGACAAACCCTGGTTAAGGTTTCATTTAAAAACTAATTTACAAGATGAATTTAGTAGATACGTTTTCTGAATTCAAGGCAGGAAAGAATATAGACAGACCAACCATGGTCCGCGTATTGGAAGATGTATTCAGAACCCTGATACGCAAAAAGTTCGGGTCCGACGACAACTTTGATGTAATCGTCAACACAACTAAAGGGGACCTGGAATTGTGGCGCGTACGCGAAATCGTACCGGACGGAGAGGTAACTGACGACAGGAGCCAGGTTTCTATTTCCGAAGCCCTGAGTATTGATGAAGACTATGAGATTGGTGAAGAGTGTTATGAACAACTTTTCCTGGAAGACTTTGGCAGAAGAGCAATCATGGCTGCCAGACAAACCCTGATTTCCCGGATAATGGAACTGGAAAAAGACGAAATCTTCCAACGCTATGAAGAGCGTATCGGAGAAATTGTCGTGGGTGAAGTACATCAGGTACTTAAACGGGAAATTCTTATCCTGGATGATGCTACCGGTAATGAATTGATCATGCCAAGAAGTGAACTCATCAAGGGAGACTTTTTTCGCAAAGGCGATATGGTAAAAGGTGTTATTAAACGGGTAGATATGAAAAATAACAACCCCGTGATCATCCTTTCCAGAACTTCTCCTCTCTTCCTTGAAAAGCTATTGGAGCAGGAAGTGCCGGAAATCGAAGATGGACTCATTACCATCAAAAAAATTGTACGCTTGCCGGGCGAACGCGCCAAAGTGGCAGTAGAGTCTTACGATGATCGCATCGATCCGGTAGGGGCTTGTGTAGGTATGAAAGGGTCTCGCATACATGGCATTGTACGCGAGTTGAAAAATGAAAATATCGATATCGTTAATTTCACCAATAATATCAGTCTTTATATCCAACGCGCACTGACGCCGGCCAAAGTCACATCCATTGATCTGGATACTGACAACCAACGGGCTAATGTATACCTGGAAGCCGATCAGGTTTCTCTGGCTATTGGAAAAGGGGGTACCAATATCAAACTGGCCAGCCAGCTGACCGGTTTTGAAATTGACGTGTATAGAAATACCAACGAAATCGAAATAGACGACGTAGAACTCGATGAATTCTCTGATGAAATAGATAGCTGGGTGATCGAAGCACTGAAAAATATTGGCTGCGACACCGCAAGAAGCGTACTGTCTCTCAGCAAGTCAGAGTTGTTGCGCAGAACGGATCTAGAGGAAGAAACAATTGATGAAATTCTCAGCATCCTGGCAGCGGAATTCGAGGAAGACTAGTTTTTATAAGGGCAAGTCTGACATTATCAGACAAATGCTCTTGTAGGTTTTTTTGATTTTGTTTAGTTACTGGCATACATTCCTATTATCTTTGTAAAGGAACGCATAGGGTAGGTCAAAACCAATTTTGTTGATTCTTAGTAAAAAAGAAGCTCAAGTACTAAAATTTTATAATGTCGAGACGTTTAGTTAAGATTGCCAAGGAACTTAATGTAGGAACAACCACTATTGTTGAACATCTCACCAATAGGGGTTTTGATATTGAAAACAAACCTACAGCCAACATTACTGATGAAATGTACAATGAACTCCTGCGTGAGTTCTCCAAGTCTATTGCGATAAAGGAAAAAGCAGATCAGCTAGTTATTGGTACCAGACCCACCCAGGTAAAAAAGGACACGCCCGTATCTACTATCGAAAAAACCGCCCCGGAAGCTCCTCAAAACAAGGAACAAAAACCCGCAGCGAAGCCCGTCACAGAGACAACAGAGGAGACAATAGCGGAAAAACCCGCAGAGAGAGTTAAACTCAAACCTTCTTTCAAAGTCGTAGGTAAAATCGATCTGGAAAGCAGACTGAAGCCAAAGGTCGAAGAACCACAAAAGGCAAAAGAACAAGAACCAGAGAAAGAAGTCGAAAAGGAAAGCAAAGTACAAGAAGTCATACCTCCGGTTCAAACCACCGAACAAGCAGCTAGCACGGAAGAAAAAGCTCCGGAACAGGAAGTGAAGGCTCCCGAAAAAGAACAAAAAATCGAAGTTGCAGCAGATGTTCCGACTCCAATAGCAAAAACACCGGAAGCACCTGAAAAACCAGCAGAAGAAAAACCAAAGGAAGAAGTAACAACTCCTGAAAGTGGCGATACGCTGCTCAGAGCTGAAACCCCCGAACTCAGAGGCCTGAAAATTCTCGGTAAAATAGATACCGATAAGTTTACCAAGGCCAAGAAAAAGAAAAAACCGGCAGAAAAACCGGCAGAAGCCAAAAAAACAGATGCCGCACCCGCCGCTACAGGGTCTGATAAAAAAACAGACTCCAGCCAAAGTGCCAAGCCTTCAGATACAGATGCGCAAAACAAGCGCAAAAAGAGAAAACGTAAAAAGATTTCTACAGAGGGCGAAAATCGTCCGGGTACCGGTCAGCAAAGACCGGGAGGTAAAAAGCAACCAGGAGGCAAAAAAGAAGATGAAGCTAAGGATACTGTTTCTCAAAAGGAAATTGAAGAAAAAATCCGATCTACCATCGCCCGAATTTCTGGAAATACCGGAAAGAAAAAACGACAAAAATTACGTAAGGAAAACCGCGAAAGGCTAAGGGAAAAGCAGGAAATCATAGACAGAGACAGAGAAAACGAAAAGCTGCAACTTACAGAGTTCGTAACCGTCTCCGAACTGGCCAGCCTGCTCAACATAGATCCGACCGCCGTCATTACGACTTGTATGAATGTCGGGTATATCGTATCTATCAACCAACGCCTGGATGCAGAAATCATAGAAATTGTAGCAGAAGAGTTTGGTCACGAGGTAGAATTCATATCCGTAGAGGAGCAAACTGAAGTAGAAACCGAAGAAGCAGATGATCCTGCATTGCTCCAAACGCGAAACCCCATCGTTACCGTCATGGGTCACGTGGATCACGGTAAAACTTCTTTGCTCGATTATATCCGAAATGCAAACGTTGCCGGCGATGAAGCAGGGGGTATCACCCAGCACATCGGTGCCTATGAGGTAAAAGTAGGCGACAGAGCCATTACCTTCCTGGATACTCCCGGTCACGAAGCCTTTACTGCCATGAGAGCCAGGGGTGCAAAAGTAACGGATATAGCCATCATCATCATCGCAGCAGACGACAAGATCATGCCACAAACCAAGGAAGCAATCAGCCACGCTCAGGCTGCAGGGGTTCCTATGGTCTTTGCCATCAATAAAGTCGATAAAGCCGGAGCAGATCCTGAAAGGATCAAAGGAGAACTGGCAGGCATGAACCTACAAGTAGAGGATTGGGGCGGAAGCTATCAGTCTCAGGATATTTCCGCAAAAACAGGCTTGGGAGTAGATGAACTGCTGCAAAAAGTGATACTCGCAGCAGATATGGAAGAATTGAAAGCCAATCCGGACCGCAGATCTATGGGAACGGTACTGGAAGCTTCCAAAGATAAGGGCCGTGGTTATCTGGCCAAAATATTAGTCCAAAACGGAACGCTCACAATAGGTGACACCATAGTAGCCGGGGAATTTTTCGGGAAAATCAAGGCCATGTACAACGAACGCGGGCAAAGAGTTACTTCCGCCGGCCCTTCAACTCCTGTTATGATCCTGGGCTTGGGAGGTGCCCCACAAGCCGGAGAACGCTTTAAAGAAACAGAGACCGAACAGGAGGCAAAAGCGATTGCGTCCAAACGTGCTCAGATCGTGAGAGAGCAATCCAACCGAGCTGCCAAACGAATCAGTCTTGATGAAATCGGCAGACGTCTTGCATTAGGTACCTTCAAAGAACTCAACCTCATCGTCAAAGGGGACGTGGATGGTTCTATCGAAGCCCTTTCCGACTCGCTGATCAAATTGTCACAAGAAACCGTTCAGGTAAATGTCATACACAAAGCTGTAGGTCAGATCATCGAATCTGATGTATTGCTGGCCTCTGCATCAGATGCCATCATCATCGGCTTCCAGGTACGACCTTCCCCAAGTGCGCGAAAACTCGCAGAGAAGGAAGGTGTGCAAATCAAAATGTATTCCATCATCTACGAAGCTATCGAAGAGATCAAGAAAGCCATCGAGGGCATGCTTGAGCCTGATAAGGAAGAACGAATTACTTCTCAGATCGAGGTCAGACAAGTGTACAAAATCAGTAAAGTGGGAACCATCGCAGGTTGCTATGTACTGGAAGGCAAAATCAACCGCAATTCCAACATCAGACTTATCAGGGATGGTATTGTAGTATATCCTACCCGAGAAGGCGTAGTTGGAGAAATTGCTTCCCTCAAGCGATTTAAAGAGGATGCCAAAGAAGTCAAGTCCGGTATGGAATGTGGTCTATCTATCAAAAACTTCAACGACATCAAAGTCGGTGACATCGTTGAGGGTTATGAGGTAGTGGAAGTCAAACAAAAGTTAAAATAAACAGCACTGGTATTTTCCTGCTGAAATAATGCTGAATCCATGGATTTGCTGATCAATGTTATTGGGATGGCAGGTGCCGCAGGTTTGTTGCTGACTTATTTTCTTTTGTCTTCGGGCAAGCTGGACAACCGTCTTCCTCCTTATCACATTATGAATTTCTTTAGTTCACTCTTTCTGGATATACAAGCTATCCATGCAGGCATCATCCCCTTTATTGTGATCAATACGAGTTGGTGTATCATATCAATCTATGCACTGATCAGAATTCACACCAACAAACGCAACGCAGCCTGACAATCATCCAATAAAAAAAGCGGGAACGGTCGATACACCGACCTTCCCGCACGATCTTTACCAAACAAGGTAGTTTCCAATAAAATTATTTTTCCGCAGGCTGTATAAAAAACACTTTGCTTACTGTCCTTGTCCAAGAGAGTAGCCTCGTTTGCCATCAAACTCATATAAGTTTTCCAGTTTGATGACATCAATATCTTCAACTACTGCTTTTTCGAGTATTTGTGGAATGAACCTTTTGTCCACTTCCTCCGCAGCCTGTGCTGCCGGTCTTTCGAAGCGACATCGCCAGTGGTCCGTACAAAAAGTTTCTTCGAAACCATTAGGCCAAACCTTTACGCCCCGATTGGTAATCATGGTCAGTTCGATCCCATTATTCAATGTTTGCAAGCGCATTGCCAATTCAGAGGGATCTTTGCCCTTCCAGTCCACAAAGATATCCACTCCCCTCAAAACCTTTTTGGCAGGTACCTTGCGCTCATAACCCGGGATCCTGAAAGTAAAATCGCGTGCGAAATGCTGGGTTTCCAATTTTTTCGGCTGCTGCCCAAGTCGCTCAACTACCGCATCCGCAAATTCGCGTGTCCCCAACAGAACCTTACTTGTGCCCTCTCTGAAAATATCTGCCGTATGCAGGCCTTCCTCAATCGCGCAAGCCCAGGCATTTTCTACCTTTTCCGCTACTTCAGACTGTCCGATATGATTGAGCATCATCACAGCTGCCTTGAGTAAGCCCGAAGGATTGGCTATATTTTTTCCACTGATATCCGGAGCGGAACCGTGGATGGCCTCAAACATAGCACAAGCCTGACCAATATTAGCAGAACCCGCCAATCCTACAGAACCCGAAATTTGAGCTCCAATATCCGAAATTACGTCCCCGTAAAGATTGGAAGTAACAATAACATCGAAAATTTCCGGTGTATCCGCCAGACGAGCCGCACCAATGTCAATGATCCAGCTATCGGTAGCGATATCGGGGTATTCAGCTGCCACTTCACGAAAAACTTCGTGAAACAAGCCATCTGTATGCTTCATGATATTGTCTTTCACAAAGCAACTCACCTTTTTCCGCTTGTACAAGCGTGCATACTCGAAGGCGTAGCGTATGATCTTCTCACTACCCGGCCTCGAAATCAATTTCAGGCACTGGACAACCTCATCCGTTTGCTGGTGTTCTATGCCAGCGTACAGGTCTTCCTCATTCTCTCGAATAATGACCACATCCATATCCGGATGCCGCGTAGCAATGAACGGATAATAACTCACACAGGGTCGGATATTGGCAAAAAGTCCCAGTGCCTTGCGCATGGTCACGTTGAGGCTCTTGTATCCCCCACCCTGAGGTGTAGTTATCGGTGCTTTCAAAAACACCTTGTTCTTGCGGATGCTCTCCCAGGCTTCCGGAGTAATGCCACTCGTATTTCCTGAAAGATAAACCTGCTCACCGATGGCTATTTCTTCCCACTCGATAGCTGCCCCGGCAGCATTCAGGATACGCAATACCGCATCCATGATTTCAGGTCCGATGCCATCTCCTCTGGCAATGGTTACTTTTTTCATAAAAATTGTTGGTTAGATTATCTTGCTATGCCAATTTCAATGGTTGTTTTCACACACAAATCATATCCCTGCTCTTTGGCATCTTCTACGATTGCATGCAAACGCTCCTTTTCACCCAGTAAATAATTAATTCTATTATCCAATATGTTGGTATCAGCATTTTCATTGCCCACCATGAGACTCAGTCGTTCCAGCTTGTGGAAATTTACATTCTCATTGATTAATGCCTGAATCATATCTGAAGCTTTCGAAGGACTGATACAATCTCTGCTCAGCTGGATTCTCTTGACAGTTTCTTTCATTACCATAGTTGCACTGTTTTCAAGGTTAATAATTAAACATCAAACACCAGTTCGTACTATCGCTGAAAAGCCTTTAGCAACAATACACATGAAATAATCAGACAAGCAGGCAGAATTTGTGCCAGCAATAATCCATCATGTCTGAGGGACAAGAGCACCCAGAGGTTGAGTCCGATGAAACCTGTCAGGGCAAACCGCTGCCTTGCGTTCACAAGCAATTTTTCTGCAGATGCGCTGCTGTTTTCCACCTTGTCTTTCAGACGTACTTTTGTCAATTGTTCCATACGTTTGATTTTTTTCTGGCGCAAAAATGCATGCTTTGATTTATTTATAAAAATTTATAATTTTAATGATATCCATAATTAATTTTTATGAATTTTACTTTTCACCAGCTCAAAATTTTCCACACCATTGCTCATTATCAGAGCATTACAAAAGCGGCGGAAGCGCTCCTGCTTACCCAACCAGCAGTATCTCTTCAGCTAAAAAAATTACAGGATCAGTTTCCCATTCCACTGACTGAGGTAGTAGGCAGGAAAGTTTACATCACGGACTTTGGCCAGGAGATCGTCAAAGCAGCCGAGCAGATTCTGTCACAAGTTGAAGCCATCAACTACCAGACTTT